>DATFMH010000025.1:0-14484 GCA_035267045.1 Balneolales bacterium | reverse complement strand
CGTGATCGTGCCATTGAATATTCCAAAAAGTTGAAGCGAAAATACCGGAATGCCTGGGTCGTTCAGGATAAGATCAATCCGAATATGATTCCATCGAAGATGGATAAGAAAGACAGTGATCAGTAAGCAGTAAACAGTATCAGTTCAATTAACAATGAGTAATGAAGAATTAGTAATGAATAAATGTCCATCCCTAAAATGGCTTGACTGTTAGTAATGATTATTAGGGTAATAAGTGAATTGAGTGAGCCCAAACACCAAAATGATATCAGTGGAGTGGGGTTTGGCTTGGAAGCTATTAGTTTGTATCCCAACCTTAAATTTAAAAACAAAACGACGTCACCCCCCCGAAAAAAAACGTCGGGGTTGGCTGAACTGGATTCAGGATCCAAACGAAGTGTTGCCGTGTTTATAATCCATGCCTAAGGCAGCATGTGTAATTACTGCTTATCAATGAAAGAACATCCATAGTCTTCGATCATGAGATTCCGGATCGGGGCCCGGATTGACGCCGATGAAATAATATCATTGGGATGGTCGGTTTTTTGTCAGAATCACTGATAATCGCTGATTAAAGGATGTAATCGGTTTATTCTACCTGTTTAAATATTAAAAAAATTATTTAACAACATGTCAAAATTGTTGCCAATCTGCTTTCAATCATCTCTCGTCCATTTTTAATAATCTGCGAACATCCGCATAATCCGCATCATCTGTGTTCCATTACACATTAAAGCGAAAGAGCATCACATCGCCGTCTTCAACTACGTATTCCTTACCTTCCGAACGCATTTTACCGGCTTCTTTGGCCGCGGCTTCGGATTCTAAGGCTATATAATCATCATACTTGATTGTCTCTGCCCGAATAAAGCCTTTCTCGAAATCCGTATGGATCACACCTGCGGCCTGGGGAGCTTTCCAACCCATCTTTATGGTCCAAGCACGGACTTCCTTGGGTCCGGCCGTGAAATAGGTGATAAGTCCGAGTTCACGATAGGCGGCCTGAATCAAACGATCAAGTCCCGGCCGGTCCAGATTCATTTCCTCCAGGAACATTTTCTTTTCATCCTCGTCCAGTTCTGCTATCTCAGCTTCTATCTTTGCACATATGGCCACAACTTCAGCTCCCTCTTCCTGTGCAAGTTTTTTAACCTTCTCCACATACTCATTCCCTTCTCCATCCGGTAAATCCTCTTCGGATACGTTACAGACGTATAATACTGGTTTATCCGTAAGCAGGAATAATTCGGCAAAGTGTTCTTTTTCTTCATCCGTAGCCTCAAAAGAACGGACCGGGTTCCCATTTTCTACATGCTCATGCAACTGTTCAACGGTTTTCAATTTACTGAGGATAGCCCTATCGCCACTCTTCGACTCTTTTTTTAACCGTTCCAGACGTTTTTCGATACTCTCCAGGTCTTTGAATAATAATTCATCATCGATAATGGAGATATCACGTATTGGATCCACCTTTCCTTCCACATGTACCACATCATCGTCTTCAAAACAGCGAACCACGTGAATGATCGTATCAACTTCCCTGATATGGGATAAAAAAGCATTCCCCTTGCCTTTTCCTTCCGAGGCTCCTTTAACAAGTCCGGCGATATCCACAAATTCTATAATAGCAGGTGTTACTTTTGCCGGGTTCACCAATTCCTCAAGCTTATTCAGACGGTCATCCGGTACCGGGACAATACCAATGTTAGGATCAATCGTACAAAAAGGGAAATTGGCCGCTTCAGCCCCTGCATTACTTAATGCATTAAATAATGTTGATTTACCAACATTGGGCAAACCTACAATACCACAACGTAAACTCATATTTCTAATCTGAAATGTTTAAATATTATCTATACAATTTTTTTGAATAAATGATAATTCCGGAATTTTTACCGCTGTTAAGATACCATATCCACGTGAAGAACCATACACGCAACCTGTATCTATGCCAATCATTTTATCACCAACCAGGGGTTCAGGCATGGGTGTATGACCAAAAACCACTTTTTTCTCCCATTTTGTTTCAGAACTATATAAATGGGATCTCTCCCATAAAAATTCCTGCATATATTTCTCTTTTTTCAGGCTTTCCTTTATAGTTCTTTGAGGATTTAATCCGGCGTGAACAAAAAAGAAATCCGGTGTATCGTAGTATAAACTGGTATCTTTGTAAAATATTTCATGCTCAAAAGGCAAATCAAATGATCCATATTTCCGGATATACGAGTTGATGGTCATTTCACCGCCATTGTATAACCATACGGAATAATCACCGCCATCCAATGCATCGAGCAGCATTTGTTCATGATTTCCACGCAGCCAAATGCATTCATGATCTTCTTCAAACTCCAACAATAAATCTATGACTTTACAGGAATCGGGGCCGCGGTCAATATAATCCCCCATGAAAATAAACACACGTTGATCATACTCATCCAATTCATCAAGCATGAGTTCAAGGGTTTTGGCACACCCGTGAATGTCGCCGACAGCAATGAATTTCTTTTCTTGCAACAGATTAACTATTGATCTTCTTGTGTATTATTCAGGGTTTCATCAATTAAGCCTCTGCCCGTCTTTTTAATTTTACCTTCTTTCTTCATGCTTTGATAAGCTGAGTCCAGAATACCATTCACAAAACGTCCTGATTTCTCAGTAGAATACTTCTTGGCTATCTCGATCGCCTCATTTATAGTAACTTTTGCCGGAACTTCCTCAAAATCAATCATTTCACAAATAGCCATCCGGAGGATAAGTTTATCAAGAACGGCCAGCCTGTTAATATCCCAATTTTCTACGTGCTTATTGATTTCCGCATCGAGTAATTCTTCCTGATTGATGGTCTTCAGGTAAAGTTTTTCTGCAAAATTAATCGCATCACTTTCTTTATAACCTTCCTGACTGTCCTTTTTATCAATAGATTTAACAATACCGTTTACTAAGGGTTTAAGTGTATAGGTTATTATACTTTCTAGTTTATCTCCACTCACCTCAGTGGCATAAAGACTTTTTAAAACGGCTTCTCTAAGTTTTCTCCTGATCTTCATCCCAATAATTTAATTTTCTGCATATTTTAAAACCTGAGAATATAACAAACTTAACAACGAAATGAATCCAAAATCATAAATATCCTAATTATTATGCATAAAAAAAGACTAATACTTTTCTAATACAATATTTATATGAATTAACGTTGATTAATAAACCTATTTCTATTTATCTTCCGGTTCTAACAGGGTCGTTAGCTCAGTTGGTTAGAGTGCCACGTTGACATCGTGGAGGTCAGCAGTTCGAATCTGCTACGACCCACTTAAAGTAAGCGCAAGGATCGGAAGCCTGCGCTTTTTGTTTATATAGTAATGGATATCATGAAAGAAGACAAAATCAGACTTACATTACCTGACGGTAGTATTAAAGAATTTGAAAAAGGAAGCACCGGCCGCGATGTTGCCGAATCAATCTCTAAAGGATTGGCCCGAAATGCGTTGAGCGTAACTCTTGACGATGAAATACTCGACATGGATCGTGAATTACCGCATAGTGGTGCCTTTAAGATTAATACCTGGGATACCGATGATGGTAAATACACTTTTTGGCATTCTTCAGCTCACTTAATGGCTGAAGCTGTGCAGGAGCTTTATCCTGACGTCAAGTTCGGTATCGGTCCGCCTATCGATCAGGGCTTTTACTATGACATGGATTTCGGTGATGAAAAGCTGACTCTGGAAGATCTTGAAAAGATCGAAAACAAAATGATTGAGCTGGCGAGACAGAAGAATGAATACAAACGCATTGAAGTCCCTAAAAAAGAGGCCATCGATTATTTCGAGAACAAAGGTGACCCTTACAAATTAGATTTATTGGAAGGGCTGGAAGACGGCGAGATTACTTTTTACGAGCAAGGCAAATTCACAGACTTGTGCCGTGGTCCTCATATCCCCTCCACCGATAAGATCAAGGCTGTAAAATTAATGAATATTGCCGGTGCTTATTGGCATGGTGATGAAAATAACAAACAGTTAACCCGCGTCTATGGCATCACATTTCCGAAAAAATCGATGCTGGACGATTACCTGCATATGCTTGATGAAGCCAAGCGCAGGGATCATAAAAAACTCGGCAAGCAGCTGGGGATCTATCTTATAGATTCCATGGTCGGTCAGGGACTGCCCATTTGGCTGCCAAACGGCACTATCCTTCGCCGTGAGCTGGAAGCCTTCATGCGTGCTGAACAAAAAAGACGTGGATATCAGGAAGTTATTACTCCACACATCGGTAATATCCGCTTGTACGAGACATCGGGCCATTATCCTTATTATTCTCATTCACAGTTCACCCCGATGGACGTGGATGACGAAAAATACATGTTAAAACCAATGAACTGCCCGCATCACCATCGAATTTATGCAAGTGAGATGCACAGTTATCGTGACCTGCCGGTCCGTTTGGCAGAATTCGGATCTGTTTATCGATATGAACAATCCGGAGAATTAAATGGATTATCTCGCGTACGAGGCTTTACACAGGATGACGCTCATATTTATTGCACCCAGGATCAATTGAAACAGGAGATCAAAAACTGTATTGATCTGACCGAGTATGTTTTCGGTATTTTTGATATGCCCGTTGACATCCGTTTGTCCTTCCGTGATGAAAACGAAGATAAATACGGAGGGAAGACCGAATATTGGGAACGGGCACAACGGGAAATCCGGGAGGTTGCCGATGAAGTGGGTATGGACTATACTATTGAGGAAGGGGAAGCCAGTTTCTATGGTCCCAAAATAGATTTCATTATTAAAGATGCGCTCGGACGTAAATGGCAACTCGGAACCGTTCAGGTCGATTATGTAATGCCTGAACGATTTGATCTGACTTATGTCGGTTCGGACAATCAGAAACACCGGCCGGTAATTATACACCGGGCACCATTTGGTTCCATGGAACGTTTTACCAGTATACTGATAGAACACTTTGCCGGTGATTTCCCATTATGGCTATCACCGATTCAAGTTAGTATCTTACCACTGTCAGACGATTATAACGATCTTGCTGATAATTATGCAGATCAGTTGAAAAATGAAGATATTCGTGTTAATCTGGATAAGAGAAGCGAACAAATTGGTGCTAAAATCAGGGATGCTGAAACGCAAAAAATACCCTATATGTTAATTATTGGTGAGAAAGAAAAAGCCAATGGCACCGTAGCTGTACGAAAACATAAAAAAGGAAATCTTGGAAGTTTCAATTTTTCTGATTTTATTTCGAACTTAGTTAAAGAGGTAACATCAAAAAAATTACCTGATTAACTAATAATTTACTAATAAACTAAAAGGAGTAAGAACCATCGCAAGAAGATATTATAGAGCGACATCGAGACGTAGAAAAGATGATACACGCATAAATGAGTATATAGATGCACCTAAAGTGCGTTTAGTAACCCCGGATGGAGAAAACACTATTGTATCTTCGGAAGAAGCTTTAGAAAAAGCTCTTTCGTATGGACTTGATCTTGTTGAAATTGCACCTAATGCCAAACCACCGGTATGCAAGATCATGGATTATAAAAAGCATCTCTACGAAAAGAAGAAAAAGGAAAAAGAAGCCAAGAAAAAGCAACATGTCGTTCAAGTAAAGGAGCTTCGCTTTCGGCCACATACCGATGATCATGATTACAACTTTAAAACCCGTCATGCCAGAAAGTTTCTGGAAGAAGGAAATAAAGTAAAGGCTACCGTCCAGTTCAGAGGCCGGGATATCATATATAGTAATCAGGGCAAAGAACTCTTGCTCAGACTGGCAGAAGATCTGGAAGATTTGAGTAAAATTGAAACACCTCCAACCCTGGAAGGCAAAAGAATGACCTTAATTCTGACACCCGACAATAAATAGAACGAAACTTTGTAAAGCATTCCAGTTCTGCTTATATTTAAAGCTTTCAAATTCTCATTTCATAACCGAAATTGTTATGCCAAAAGTTAAAACGAACAGCGGTGCTAAAAAGCGTTTAAAGGTTACCGGAACAGGTAAATTTAAACGTAAAAAAGCATTTCGCAGTCATATTCTTACAAAGAAATCACCCAAGAGAAAACGTAATCTCAGAAAAGCAACATTGGTTCATAAATCGAATGAAGCTCAGGTACGTGAATTGATTCCTTACAAGAAGTAAGAATAGAAGAGTACATTTTTTATTACAAATAATATTAACCGTAAACTGAAAAGGATAAACAAATGCCACGTTCAAGAAACCTAGTGGCTTCCCGTCGCCGTCGCAAAAAGGTGTTAAACCAGGCGAAAGGCTACTGGGGTGCACGAAGTAAAGTTTACACGGTTGCTAAAAATGCTGTTGAAAAAGCATTAACGTATCAATATCGCGACCGTAAAGTACGAAAAAGAGAATTTCGCAAGCTTTGGATTACCCGTATAAACGCGGCCTCAAGGCTTAATGGCACCACCTATTCAAAGTTGATGGGTGCCATGAAAGAAAAAAATATGGACATCAACCGTAAGGTTATGGCAGATCTGGCGGTTCATGAACCGGATGCTTTCAAAGCAATTGTCGATGAAGCAATTAGTTAATAATTAAATCATCTTCAAACCGGCAAGTTGTCTTACTTTGAGTGAGATGGTTTGCCGGTTTTTTTATTTATACGATAAAATGTAGCTCATGAATAACGATATCGAAACAGTTGAGCAGGAAATAAAAGGTTTTAAAATTAGTAATACGGATGAATTGGAGGCTTTTCGTCTGAAATATTTATCCAGAAACGGACTAATTCCGGAACTCCTGTCGAATATTGGTAAAGCGCCTCGTGAACAACGGGCGGAATTGGGTAAAAAATTAAATGCCCTCAAAAACCTGGCTCAGAATAAATTTGAAAATGCTCAGCAAAAGCTACAATCTAAAGGAACCGGTGAGATTGTAGCTACCGACGACATTACCCTGCAGGCACCCTCAATGCCTTTAGGTTCGTATCATCCTATTACCCAATCGCTTAATGAAATTAAAAGTATTTTTTTAAGATTGGGATTTACCATCGCTGACGGACCGGAACTGGAAGATGATTTCCATAATTTCACGGCTCTCAATTTCCCTCCAGAACATCCGGCAAGAGATATGCAGGATACTTTTTTTATTCGCAAAAATGTAGATAATCCACATGATGATCTCGTTTTGCGAACACATACGTCCCCGGTTCAGATACGTTTAATGGAAAATGAGAAACCGCCAATAAGAGCTATCATGCCCGGTCGTGTATATCGTAATGAGTCCATCACGGCAAAATCCTACTGCCTGTTTCACCAGGTGGAAGCTTTATACGTAGATGAACATGTTAGTCTGGCTGAACTTAAGGAAACCCTGATCATACTTGCTAAGATGATGTACGGACCTGATGTAAAATACAGGCTTCGTCCCTCCTTCTTCCCATTTACAGAACCAAGTTTGGAAATGGATGTCTGGTGGGGAAGCAAAGACGAAGGACAGTGGCTCGAAATACTCGGAGCCGGTATGGTTGATCCGAATGTATTGAAAGCCGTGAATATAGATCCGGAAAAATACAGCGGATATGCGGTTGGTATCGGAGTTGAACGAATTGCTTTGTTGAAATATCAGATCAATGATATTCGCTTACTTTACGATAATGATCTTCGTTTCCTAAACCAGTTCAAATAAAAGCTTAATCATCGCAATTTTTTAATACCCATCATGAAAATATCCTATAACTGGCTAAAAGATTATATTGACCTGGATATAACACCCCGGGAAGTCGCAGATAAATTAACTTATGCAGGGCTGGAAGTTGAAGAAATTGAACATATTGGAAGCAAACTTGAGGGTGTAATCGTAGGTAAAGTATTAACATGCGTGGATCATCCGAATGCTGACCGTCTGAAACTATGTAAAGTTGATTTAGGTGATAAGGTCAGGCAAATTGTTTGCGGTGCTCCCAATGTTGCTGCAGGACAGACGGTACCGGTTGCAACGGTTGGAACAGAATTACCCGTTGAACTGGACAATGGCAAGAAACTGGTACTTCGAAAAGCTAAAATACGCGGACAGGTTTCCGAAGGTATGATCTGTGCTGAAGATGAACTGGGGCTCAGCGAAAATCATGAAGGCATAATGGTACTCGATGATAATTTAAAAACGGGTACTCCTTTTTCTGAAGTTCAGGATCTTTATGAAGATTACATATTTGAAATTGCACTTACTCCCAATCGCCCTGATGCTACCTCACATTATGGTGTAGCCCGTGATTTAAGCGCTGTTTTGGATAAGCCGTTGAAACAAATTCCCGAAAAAGGAAGTAAAAATAATGGGGATATCGGGAAACGGATTTCAATAGAGGTAAAAAGCCCTGAAAAATGTCATCGTTATGTGGGGAAAATAATTGAAAATATTACCGTAAAAGAGTCCCCACAGTGGCTTAAAAACAAATTGATGGCTATTGGACTGAGGCCGATCAACAACATCGTCGATGCCACTAATTTTGTACTGCACGAAATGGGTCAACCGTTGCATGCTTTCGATTATAACTTGCTTAGCGATAAAAAGATTATCGTTCAGGACTACGATAAAGATGTCAGGTTCACAACTCTTGACGATGTGGAACATACCGTTCCGGCAGGTTCATTATTTATATGCGATGGTCAAAAACCTGTAGCATTAGCAGGTGTTATGGGTGGACAAAACTCTGAAATTAATAATGAGACAACAACCGTACTGCTCGAGAGTGCTTATTTTGAACCTGTTGGTATTCGAAAAACTTCCAAACGCTTAGGACTTCAAACTGATGCTTCCTATCGCTTCGAACGTGGTATTGATCCCAATATCACTTTAAAAGCAGCCAATCGTTGTGCAAATCTCATTGCCAGGTTAGGTGATGGTATTATCGTAAAGGGAACAATTGACGTCCACCCTGTTCAAACAAAACCCATTGTGCTGGATCTGAGAGTATCATTCGTTAATAAATTACTGGGTACTAAATTTGATCGGGCTCTGATAAAAAACATTCTAAATCGCCTTGAAATAGATGTTGAGGCAAAAAATGATGATGTACTGAAATGTACTGTGCCGACATTTCGCCCGGATATTGAACGTGAAGTGGATTTGGTTGAGGAAGTGGCTCGTATATACGATTATAACAAGATACCGGCACCTGAGTTCGTACGATACATTACACCTTCACCGGTTCCCTATCATGAAACGTTTCTAAATAAAGTCAAAGAATCCGTTAAATCACTTGGTTTTAAAGAAATTTACAGCAACTCGCTGATGCCGGAACAGGCATCCAGGAAATTCGCTGATGAAAAAGAAATCATATCGACACTCAATCCAATTTCAAAGGATCAAACGGATCTGCGGCCTTCTTTAGCCTATGGCTTTTTAAGATCTGTGGCTTATAATTTCAACCGTTCAGCTTTATCTGTTCGTTTTTTCGAAGTAGGTCATGTATTCCGAAAAGGTGGTAAGGGTACGATCATTAAGGGTATAGACGAGGAAACTCATTTATTGATGGGTTTATCCGGCCAAAAGCATTTCGAACACTGGAAAGAAGAGAATGCCTCTTACACTGTTTTTGATCTTAAAAGTGCTGTTAATGGATTCTTCGAGTTACTTGGATTAGATGATAAAATCAGAAGTAAAAAAATAAATGATAACCGATTAGCTTATTATATCGGTAAAATCAAATTAGGCAACTTATATCGAGCCGAGGAATCATTAGTTAAATCTTTTGATATTGACGAATCTGTTTTTATAGCTGAATTTTCCTTAACTGCAATAGAAAAATTGCTCGAAAAACAACCGCCGTTAGTTTACGAAGAGATTCCAAAGTATCCCTCCTTTGAATATGATATCGCTCTTGTAGTGGATAAAACGGTATCGGCCGGAAACATTATGGACGATATTCGCAAGAATGCAGGATCGCTTCTGTTGCGCATTGATATCTTTGATGTGTATGAAGGCAAATCAATTGGAGAGAATAAAAAAAGCATTGCATTCAGGCTGTCTTTTAGGGATAAAAGTAAGACCTTGACT
This sequence comes from Balneolales bacterium, assembly GCA_035267045.1. Classification (GTDB taxonomy): domain Bacteria; phylum Bacteroidota; class Rhodothermia; order Balneolales; family DATFMH01; genus DATFMH01. The sequence continues at coordinate 4,439 of DATFMH010000025.1, read as the reverse complement.
ATCAGCAATGTAGAACCTATTATTAACAAAATACTTAAGATATTAAACAAGAATTATTCTGCTAACTTACGATCATGAGGAAGCAATACTTCTTCGATCATGGACTTCACAGATCAATCATATTATAAAAATTTTGAATCTCTGTTGACCCAAATCGACAGAGAACACCGAAAGTTGCAGCAGAAAATCATGACACTGCAAGAAGAAAACTCTGTGTTGCGGCAGGAACTGAATCGTCTTAAGAATGTGCAACAAGAAGGCCTGGAACAGTTATCTGATTCCGATCGTCATGCATTGAGACATCAGATCTTAGGTATGATAAGCAAGATTGACCAATATTTGGAAAATCCACATCCATGAAATCAATCAAAGTCACCATATACGGAAGACAATATCCTCTCAAAGTTGAGGATAATGATGATGATATGATGCAGGATATTGCTGATTATGTTGACAGCCGTATAAGAGTGTTCAAAAGAGAACTGGTCAACCAATCGGAACAAACAGTTATAATAATGGCCTGCCTTAGTTTAGCTGAAGAATTATTCATTGAGCGAAAAAAAAACGAATCGAATACCGGGACCGACAAAATATTCGATCATGTCAATGACAAATTAGCACAACTTTTAACTGACATTAAGCAACAAAATTCCGATATTAACTGAGCAATCGCTTTTGAGGTTATAAAAAGGAAACGTCAATAACGATACTTATAAATTAGGGAGTTTGACTTTAGCTGGTAATAACAGGCCTCATGTCGATTTCGAATAGTGGAAGTTAGACCCAGTTAAGCGGACACCCACTGTGTTGCAAGGTTTATTGCACATCCTTTGCCTCAAAGCGATTTCTTTTAAATTTATGGGCACTATTAGTGCCCTTTTTTATTATTTTTTATATTTATTTTTTTTTCAAGGAAATTATTTACTTGAATCGCTTTAACATATATGTCACAATTACTTAGTGTATTATTTATTGCTGATGTCGTGGGTTCACCGGGTATAAATTTACTCGATACCATGCTTCCTTCCCTTATTACAAAATATAAAGCCGAATTTGTCATTGTTAATGGTGAAAATGCTCATGAAGGCAAAGGGCTGAATGAAAATATTGTTAGCCATTTTTATGAATTAGGTACGCATGTTATAACGGGAGGTAATCACAGTTTCGACAAGTGGAAGATTTATCCGTACATGAAAAAGGATAAAAATCTGTTGCGTCCAATGAATTATCCCAAAGGGGCTCATGGTTACGGTTATGTGATATATGAATTGCCGGATTTTCCGAAAAAAATTGGCGTTCTCAATATACAGGGACGTACGTTTATGCAGGCTATAGATGATCCGTTCCGTACAGCAGATTTCGTTATCGAAAAAATGAAAGAAGAGACAGACATTATCATTGTTGATTTTCATGCGGAAGCTACTGCTGAAAAATGGGCTATGGGTTGGTATCTCGACGGACGAGCTTCCCTCATGATCGGAACTCATACACATGTTCCAACTAACGATGCGCGTATTTTTCCGGACGGGCTGGGATATATTACTGACGCGGGAATGACCGGAGCATTTAATTCTGTCTTGGGAATGGATAAATCCACAGCCATAAAACGATTCCTTTTAAGCACTCCACATAGATATAAATTAGCTAACGGAAATAATAGAATTTGTGGCGTTTTTGCTAAAATCGATGTTGATACAGGCAATTGTGTACATATCGAACCCGTTTTATTTCCAAAATTCGTTAATAACAAAGAAGAAAAAGAATAATCGATACCTGTAAATTGGAAACACTCTTAAGAGCAGAAAAAATTTATAAGGACTATCCTGCCAAAGCAGGTAAACAGTTCCTGAATGTATTAGCGGGTGTTGATATAGATATTCCAAAAGGCACCGTTATTTCCATTGTCGGCCCCAGTGGATGTGGGAAAAGTACGCTATTACACATTCTCGGAGGGTTAGATAAGCCATCTTCAGGCAGTGTCTATTTCGGCGATAAAGATCTGAGTACAATGAATGAAAAAGAGCTGGCTGCCTTCAGAAACAGAAATATGGGATTCGTCTTTCAGTTTCATCATTTATTACCGGAATTTACAGCATTGGAAAATGTCTTCATGCCCGGACTCATTCAGGATAAGCCCGTTGATGAGTTAAAAGAAAGAGCCCGGAATCTTTTAGATCAATTTAACATCGGGGATCGCGCTCATCACCGTCCATCTGAATTATCAGGCGGAGAACAACAGAGAGTTGCAGTGGCCAGGGCATTGATGAATAATCCTGAAATTATACTTGCCGATGAGCCTACAGGTAATTTGGATGAAGAAAATACCGAAATAATGCTGGAAATGTTGTTTAATGTTCGAATAGATAGCGACCTCTCGATCGTATTGGTAACACACGACCGGTCGATTGCAGACAGATCAAATATGATCTTTGAATTGAGAAAAGGTAAATTATACCGAAATACATAAATTTTTTTTGCTCTACAGGAAAATCAGTTATAATTTTAGATTCTAATTACGATAAATAATAAAAAGTTAATATGAGTAAGCATATTCCCAAGGAAGAATTACAAGAAGATATTCTTGTTACCTACTACGCCAGAGTAGTAGCATTTTTAGGTGCCCACAGAAAAACCGCAATAGGTATCGGCATAGCCACAGTATTGATTGTCGGTATTGGTATTGGAACATACTATTACAAACAGTCGGAAAATAAAAAAGCCGAAACCTTAATGTCTGATGCTGAGCAATATTTCCGACAGGCTGATTATAAAAAAGCCCTTGAAGGTGATCAACAAGCTCTCACAGTAGGTTTTGAAGCAATTGTTAATAAATATAGCGATACCAAAGCAGGTAATCTGGCAAGATATTATGCAGCTATTTGTGAAATGAATTTGAATCAAAATCAAAAGGCACTTGATTATATCAACCAATATGATCCGCCTAAAGGGATATTAGGAGTTGGACCTGTTTCACTAAAAGGGGTAATTCTTAGCAACCTCGGTCAGTATAAACAAGCCGGAGAACAGTTCATGAAAGCTGCCAACTGGGATGAGAACGATTCCACGACACCCTACAATTTGTTGTCAGCTGCCAATAACTTTATCAAGGCCGGGCAAACCGATGAAGCTCACAAGGCCATTAAAGAGATTATACAGAAATATCCGAACACCCCCTATGTGACACAGGCTAAAAAGCTGGATGGATATCTTACAGCCGCCGCGATTCAAAATTAGGTACGCTGTATTGTTTGAAAGTAATTACTAAAAGGCCCGTATTTGCGGGCTTTTTTATTTCATGGAAGAAGGCATAGAGAGAAAAAGGGTTAAAGGGGCAAAGTTCCAAAGACACAAAGTTTGACAATGATCAATAAGCAGTGAAAGCCGGACCCTGCGGTGACGGCCTGAATATCTCCCCTTGGGGAGATGTAAGAGGGAGTTCACGCAATCAAAGGTAAGTGCATAATATTATAATATTTCGTTTCTGTCTTAGTCCCGTAACAAAAAATCGTTGTGATTGTCATTGCGAATAAGTCTCACAAAATTATTTTGTTTTGAGCGGAGTGCGACAATTTCATTCGGATTTTTCAATTAGTCTGCTAATTTACATAACACGATTGCCCCTTATGTGTTGATCCGTTATATGTATTTTAATTTTTTCAATTGTGTAATTATTAATCCTGACGATCAAAATGAACGACGCTAAATTACAGGCGGAGATACTTGCAAATGCCCAAACGGAAGAGGAGTATTCACTTGAGCGGTTGCAGTATTGGCTGCAATATGGAAAACATTCATGGTCGTTGGGTGCCGGTATCATCTGGTTTACCTATGGCTTGATCCTGAGGATTGTAAAAATATTAGCTATCGTTTTCACGCCTTTTATGCTTTGGCACCTATTTAAAGCCAAATGGTATAAATCAATCGTTGTTTTCCTGGCGGTCGTTGCAGCTCCATATGTTACCTTTCTATTCATCCATGTGGAGAATAGGTATTTAGAGTTCGTATTTATGGTTCTGCCTGTTTTAACCTTCTATTTTTACACGTATATCATTAGCTATATGATTGGAGATTATTTGGCAGAAATAAAAACATTAAAAAAATGGAAATATGAGGAAAAGCTTAGAAATTCGTCCTGAAAGGTGCATTATGTCCCATTATTTGACTGTACCCACATATCCCTGAACGAATTATTATTATGTTTTTAAATTATTTATAAAAAAGCACTTGTATAGGGGCGCTTATGTAACTTCATTGGAGACGATTTATGAGAGTTAAAATTTTCATTATCATAGTAATTTTGCCGTTTTTATTTTCGAGTTGTGCTCCTTCAAGGATCTTCCTGGATACCAAACTTCCTTTTCAAGTTCAGGATTTAAATAAACAAATGCACAAGAAAAATGTTGAAATCACGCCTATGAATGGCGACAGATTTACAGGCA
>DATFMH010000024.1:0-3799 GCA_035267045.1 Balneolales bacterium | reverse complement strand
GCAAAACGGCAATACGGCACGGTGGGCAACTCCTTTGTTAAGGTGATAGATTTTGGCCCCCAAATCAGGTCACGTTCGGTCATCGAGTTTGGACAAAGCGCCGATCCGAAATCGCCCCATTTTTTTGATCAGGCACCACTTTATGCAAAGGAAAAGTTTAAAAAAGCCTGGTTCTACCGTAAAGATGTGAAAAAACATACAGAACGATCGTACAAGGTTGGTGAGTGAAATATTTTGCATTAAACACCCAACCATAAATTTGAGATAAGTTTATACAAATGACGAGCTAATAAGCTTCTCTACAAATGGAACGGTCAAACGAAGTCTTTCACCAAGCCCAAAGGGCTTAAACATGAATAGCACCGGGTGAAAACCCGGTGAAAGATTGACAGTTTTATACCAACCCTGAAAGGGTTGAATGGAGAGTTTTGTCTGAAATCATTAGCGTTACTCTTTAAATAACATTATATGATAAAATAATTGTGTATATGTCCTATTGTTTACCTTTATTATTCAACCCCATTCGGGGTTGGGAATATCCATCACCATTTACCACCCGTTTCACGGGTGCCTATTTTCATTAAAGCCCTTCGGGCTAAGGTTAACAAATGATGTCTGGGATCAAATAACAACCGATAAATAACAAATATCTTTTCTTTTATTTGACATATTAATTGGATACTCTTAATATGTTAGTAAGTGATTACTTATTAACAAAATTATAATGGAACGAGAACCGACATCCGTCAGACAGGAACAAATCAAGCAAGCCGTTTTGGAGATCATCTCCGAGAACGGCTTGCACAAACTTTCCACACGGAACCTTGCTAAAAAGGTTGGCCTTTCAGAAGGGGCCATTTTCCGGCATTTTGCTTCCAAACATGATATCATCAAGGGAATTATGGACGATGTGAAAACGGATCTCGTAGGATCATTGCGCGATATTGCTTATGGTTCTCTGCCCATTGATAAAAAGCTTTTTACCTATCTATGTACTAATGTAAAATATCTTCGGGAAAATCGTGGGATAACCATATTGCTGTTCTCTGAAGCGGCTCATTTCGGAGACAAGGAGCTTAAGGAAAAATTGAATAAAATTCTAACCGATCAGAAGCAACTGGTCATAAAAATGGTTACCGATGGCATTTATGAGGGATCATTCGATAAATCGGTTGATCCCGATGATGTGGCCATGTTATACATGGGTATCCCGATCACATTCAATATTGAACTGGTACTGAATCCTGGAGGATTAAATACCAGTAATTTTTGTAAGAGGATGTATTCACTAATATTAAAGACACTTAGAAATTAAAAAAAATTATTATGTAAAGTAAGTAAGTGTTTACTTATTAAGAGAGGCGATAATGTTATATTTCATTATATCTATCATCATACTTGCCGCATCTTTCCTGTTTTCCATGTTAGGATTGGGTGGCGCTTTAATCTATGTTCCGATACTTAAATGGGCCGGTTTTAACGTTAAAGAAGTAGCTATTCCCCTGGCTTTATTGCTAAACGGATTGACCACCACTTTTGCCCTGATCGCTTATTTTAAGAATAAACTGGTCGATATTAAGGGCGGTCTGGCGATGACAATCTTAGCCTTCGTTTTTGCCCCTATTGGTGTGGTGGTTTCAGATAAACTCCCGGTAAATATTTTGATGATATTTTTCGCTGCTGCCGTTTTTGTTGCAGCCGGCAGGATGTTATTCATGTCACGGCGACCCGAGCCCAAAGAGATCATGTCGTTTAAGAAACGGGCTATCATCGGTGCTATCATCGGCAGTTTTGCCGGTTTTGTAGCCGGACTCTTAGGTATAGGAGGTGGTTTTATCATGGCTCCCTTGCTGATGTGGATGGGTTATGAAACCAAAAAAGCGGCCGCTACTTCTGCCCTGGCCGTTACCTTTTCTTCCTTTTCAGGATTTCTTGGTCATGTGGCCCAGGGATATTTTAACTGGACACTGACGATTATACTTGTCATTGCCGTTATCGTTGGTTCGTTATTGGGAAGTAACTTTATGGCTACCAAAGCAAAATCCAATCGTGTAAAACAAATTTTTGCAGTTGTGCTATTTGTGATCGGACTCAAATTACTCTGGGGCGTTTTTTGAAAGGAATGAATCATGTCGAAAACTAAAACGATCATCTTAATTACATTTATCCTGATTGCAGGCAGCAGCGTTCGCGTATTGGCACAACAAAAAATTGACTGGAATGGCTATCTTCAGTATCGTTTTTCTGAAAATTATATCCATCAAAATGATTTTTCTATCCGCCGTGCCAAGCTTTGGATGGTGGGACAATTACCATTTGAATCCAATAAATGGGGTTTCAAAGTACAATCCATCTTTTTTAATAAACAAAATTTCAGAATACAATTACAGGATGCCTTCCTCGATTATAATTCAGGTAAAATCACTGTAATTGCCGGACAATTTGTCCCTGATTTCAGCTTACAGAGAATGCAGCCTGATTATAAGATCCCATTAACCGAACGGGCCAATGTCGTTAATGCCCTCATCCCAACAGCGCGGACCATGGCCAGGGATATCGGTTTAGAAGTCCAGTACAATGGAAGTTTAGGTGGAATCAGTACCGGTTTCTTTAATGGGAATGGTGCGAATACCTTATCCGATACGAAAAACTTCTTGATCATTAACCGCGGTTTTTTACATTTTAAGAATCAGTTGGATGATCTCCAAGTTGGCTATTCATTTTCATACCGAAAAGATAATCAGCTTATTTTTTCCAAAATTTTTGGAAACGCTGTCATTTTTTCCGGTAACGACTTCAGATACGGTTTGGATGCCCGCTTACAGCTTCCTAAATTTGAAATTCAATCAGAGTTTTTGAAGGCTTTTCTTTCCCGTAAAAAAGCATGGGGATATTATGCACTAACAGATTATGAGTTCATCCCCAATAATTTAGTCATTCTGTCCATAGAACAACTACACGACTTGAATACTACAACGAATGATAATCCATGGTATATAGCAGGATATTCTTACAAGCTAAAAAGCTATGACATCAAATTGACATTAGATAACAGGTTCCAATTTATACATAAGAGAACCCACTCATTAACAACATTACAAATCCAATATTTCTTTAATCAATGATAGAAGTCTTTGCAAAAAGACCGTTTTGCATGAACTTCTAAAAATCAGGAGAGACCATATGACAAATCCACAAGAATGGCTTGAATTCGGCCAAAAATTTCACGGACATAAATGTCCTGCCATGCCATTAGGCTTGCGTGCCGGTGCGGCGGCCATGAACAAACTAGGCGTCGAGAGAGCACAAGACGAGCAATTACAGGCTATCGTTGATATCGGAACAGCCCATTGCGCCACTTGTTTCGCCGACGGACTACAGGTTATACTGGGTACAACGTTCGGTAAAGGTAACATCAAGAGAACGATGAAAGGGAAATGGGCGCTGACCCTCATCGATAAAAAAAGGAAAAAAGCGATACGGGTTACCCCCAAGGCGGAAATAATGCTGGCCAATAAACAAACGGATTTCTTCAAGAAATACCGGGAAGTGGGTATTCCTGCCAGTCACGTTCCGGATGATGTTGTTGATCCCCTGGTAGAAAAGGTTATGGGAATGCAGGATGATCAGCTTCTGAATATTTCAGAAGTTTTTGACTATGATTTTGAGGAAACGCCCCACAGTTTTAATAGCTTCGTTTGTGAAGAATGCGGAGAAATGACCGTTATGGAATACGGGCGCATCAAGGGAGATAAAAAAGTATGTATGGATTGTGCCGCAAAATAAAATGAAGCATTAG
>DATFMH010000023.1:0-5524 GCA_035267045.1 Balneolales bacterium | reverse complement strand
CTCCTTGGAAGTAATAGTCATAAACATAATTTATCTCACAACTCAGGGACAACTATCGTTGGTCAATGGCAGTGGCTAAAGACTACAGGCGGATTTATGGGGGCAACCTATACTCCAAAATCAAAAGGATATGGCCATTATACAATAAGTTTCTCTTCAGAATTCAATTATTCAGAAATGAGGGGGGATACGATAGTATACTCCGGTACTTATTCCCTTACGAAAAATAATGATAAGACGGTTTTACAGTTACATGCACCAGGTATAACGACTTTCGATAAAAATGTGACAATTCAGAATAACGACACCTTGATTCTTATGGATCAATGTTTCGATTGCTTCATAAGCACATATAAGCGAGTAAACTGATTTTTTGGATTGCAGGGAATAATGTTGGATGAAATGAGAATAAAGAAGTGCGCATTCAGAATTCCCAAAATCACCCCGAAATGATTACTGACCGGTCCACGGTTAAATATCATAAGATATACTGAGTACTGACAGTCGAAAGCCGACAGCTATTCCTGATAGACACATATATAAATTCAAAACCTGGATCCTTCGTAATAGAATTAAAAACTCACATTTGCCATTAAATCCTTTTTTACTAACTTATAACCAGGTACTAAAGTGCAGTTAAAAGTCTAATTTTAATTAATTTACAAATATAGTGGAAGATGTTCGCCAGGACATCCGTTATTGTACATCACTGGATGGTGTAAAGATAGCTTATGCTATTTCCGGAGAAGGTCCACCATTGGTGAGAGTAGCCAACTGGCTCACACATTTGGAGCTGGATTGGCAGAGTACGATATGGTCGCATTGGTTTCGTGAACTTTCTCGCAACAATACGCTTCTTCGTTATGACTTACGTGGTTCAGGATTATCTGATCGTAATGTAGATGATCTTACTCTTGATGCCTGGGTTCAGGATTTGGATGCCATCATTGATGATATGGGAATTGAGAAATTTGATCTTCTTGGTTTATGCCAGGGTGGCGGTATTGCGATGGCGTATGCGGTAAAACATCCTGACAGAATTAACCGCCTAATACTATACGGGAGTTATAGTAAAGGTGCATTGGCAGAGGGTGTTCCCGAAGAATACAAAAAGGAAGCCGAGATGTTGACCAGGATGATCGAAGTGGGTTGGGGACGTGAAGCATCAGCATTCCGGCGTGTTTTTGCCGATTTATTGATGCCTGATGGATCAGAAGAAGATCGCAATTGGCTGGCTGAGTTAGAGAAACAAACAGTTAATCCCGATATGGCGGTCAGACTTTGGGAAGCTTTTCAATCAATTAATGTAAGACATTGCCTGAAAAAGATTAAAACCCAAACATTAGTTTTTCATGTTACAGGTGACCGCCTGGTACCTTTCAAGGAAGGGGAACGTTTAGCTCATTTAATTCCTGATGCAAGGTTCGTACCGCTGAACAGCAATAACCATATTTTGTTTAGTGGTGAACCGGCCTGGCAACGATTTTTAGCGGAATTTCGGAGTTTTACAGGAACTGGAAATTCATCATCAAAAAGATGTGAGGTAAATCATTTATTTCCCGAACTCACTACCAGGGAATGTGAAGTATTTCAATTATTAGCGACAGGGTTGAGTAATTCACAAATCGCTGAATTATTATTTATCAGTTCTAAAACGGTTAGAAATCACATCTATAATATCTTTTGCAAGTTACAAATAAATAGCCGTTCACAAGCCATAGTTATTGCCCATGAAGCCGGGTTAGGGAGACTGTCCAAATCATTTTAAATTTGGGCATTCTCGAAAAACTTGAGACCGGAAAACGAAGAATGGATTGTCAAATTCTGTCAACCGTATTCTTTAACTGTTATCTTGTAAGTGGTTAGAGTTGTTAATATTTAGATAATATTATAATAACCATAATTTAAAGTTATCGTAATAATCGAGACAAAAAGGTGTAGTAGTTTTTGGTAACTAAAAACTATAAAAAACTATACCTTACCGTGATACGAAAGATCCTTTTTTTATCAACAATTATTGTTGGCATATTATTATGCTTTAAACCTGTAAAAGCACAGACTACGGGTAAAATCACCGGCACCGTGATTGATAAACAAACCGGAGAAAGCTTAGTTGGGGTTAATGTAATTATAACCGGCACTCAAAACGGTACAGCAAGTGATGTAGATGGACATTATACTATTTCTAACCTTCAGCCGGGTAACTATTCAATTACGGCGACCTATATATCGTTTGCAAAAAAAACGATTACCGGAATAAAGGTTAAAGCTGGTCAGGTTGTAACTATTAATATTACAATGGCACCTGAAACTGTTGGAATGAATGCAGTGACCGTGACTGCAGCAGCCGTTAAAAATAATGAGGCTGCTCTTTTGAAAGAGCGCCAAAAATCTATTGCTTTTAGTAATGCCATCAGTTCTCAACAAATTCAACAATCCGGAAGTAGTGATGTGGCCGATGCCATGAAACAAGTGACCGGTGCATCGGTTATGGATGGTAAATATGTGTATATACGTGGCTTAGGTGATCGTTATAGTAATGCCCAGTTGAATGGTTCACCTTTCCCCAGTTCTGACCCAGATAGAAATACGGTTCAAATGGATATTATACCCACCAATTTGTTGGATAATATTACGACAATAAAAACATTTACACCTGACAAACCGGGTAATTTTACAGGGGGAAATGTTAATATAGAAACCAAATCTTTTCCTGATAACCGTGTATTGACTGTATCTTCTTCAGTCTCATATAACGGAAATTCAAATTATCAAAGTGGATTTTTAACAGGTCCTACACAATCAATGAATTTTTGGGGCTATCCGAATAAGTCATTAAAAATACCAAATAGTGTTATTGGTCCGGATGGTGAATTAAATATTCCGGATATAGGTGCTGCATATAGTGATAAAGAATTGGCTAATCAATTGGATAATGTTTCAAAGAAATTTGCTGTACCTATGGCGCCAGCCACGCAAAAAAAACCCGTGAATTCAAATTATAGTTTTTCATATGGCGACCAATATAATATTGCAGGTCATCCTTTAGGTGTCATACTAAGTGGTACTTACAGCCGGAGATTTACTAATTATCCTGATGGTACAACCGGACAATGGGAATTAGCAGGTAAAGCTAATACCGTTAATGATCTCAAAAACAATTATTTGCTTAACGACACTCAGTCAAAAGATGAAATACAATGGGGGGGACTAGCAAACTTGTCCTATAAACCATCTATTAATCATAAATTTACATTTGTTTATTTGAGGAATCACATTGGGCAATCAAGCGCCCGATATCAACTGGGTGTTTTACCTCGCGATTTTAACAATACCACACATCAATATGAAAACAGGGTATTACATGTTACCCAGAGAGATCTGAATTCATTTCAATTAAAAGGGAAAGACTTTTTTCCTACAATCGGACATTTATCCGTGAACTGGTCGGGTGCGATAAGTGATAATAAACAAAATGAACCGAATTTAAGATTTTTTACTGACGACTTTGTGAATGTGCAGAGAAATGGAACGGATACCACTATATATGCCATCAGCAATTCTATCTATACGTTACCGAGTCAGTATTTCAGGAATTTAAGTGAAAAGGCAAAATCAGCAAAGATAGATTTGAAATTTCCTTTTCAACAATGGTCAGGTTTATCAGGAAATCTCCAATTCGGCGGTGAATACCAGAAAACGAATCGTAATTTCAAGGAATACATTTTACAGTTTCCCAATTTCGGATTCGGAAGCAATCCATACAGTGGTGATCCTAATGCATTTTTCCAGCCTGAAAAAATGGGGATCATAGATTCGACAAATTATACCACTTATGGAACAATTGCCCAAAACGCTACGGATCCGGCCGGAACATACAAGGGAGACAAAAATATTTCTGCATTATATGGTATGGTTGAATTACCCATTACTCAGAGGTTACGTTTGGTAACCGGTGCCAGATACGAAATGACGGATATAAAAGTTATAAGTGCCGACACATCAAAAAAACAAGGATTGATAAAAAATAAGGATTGGCTTCCATCTGTTAATCTAACCTATATACTCCTTGATAATATGAATCTTAGAGCTTCATATGGCCGGACTCTAGCGCGTCCTAATTTCCGTGAAATAGCCCCATATGCTTCCTTTGAATTTGTAAATGGGTATATCTTTAACGGAAATCCTGATTTAAAAAGAACATTGATCGATAATTATGATTTACGTTTGGAATGGTTTGCCAGACCAGGTGAAATTCTATCTATTAGTGGATTTTATAAATATTTTCGCAATCCGATAGAAAAAGCTTTTATTGGTATTAATGGTGACATACAATACCAAAATGTTAATAATGCAAAAGTCTATGGAGTAGAGTTTGAGATACGTAAACATCTCGACTTCCTGGCTCCCTTCCTGCAACATTTTACACTCAACTCAAATCTTAGTTTAATTCAATCGGAAGTTCGAATTCCAGATGAAGAATTTAAGATTTTACAATACATATATGAAAACCCCAGTAAAACACGACCATTGCAAGGACAGTCTCCTTACGTTTTTAATGCCGGATTGACTTATGAAAATGATTCAGTTGGTTTGACAGCCGGCGGTTATTATAATGTCTTTGGAAAACGGTTAGCAAATGTTAGTCTGGGTGGAACTCCGGATATATATGAGATGCCAAGAAATGATTTGAGTATGAAAATCACTCAACGAATATTTCATAAGATCAGAATATCATTCAAAGGGAATAACCTGCTCGATTCACGGTATCGTGAAGTTCATGAATTTAAAGGTCAGGAATATGTTACGAGAGCGTATGGCATTGGCAGAACGTTCAGTATGTCAGTGAAGTATACGATTTTTTAGGTTACTGATGGGATAGATTTCAGAATATCATATATATAATAACGTTAGGTAATAAACTGATAACCTATTGTATTAATACATAATAATAACAATAGGTTATCATCATTTTAATAGTATGCTATTATTACCATAACAATTAGTTAATATTGCCTTTTTATCATACTTATGCTGTAGATCTAACCTACAATTAAAATAAAAATAGAGGATTTAATAGAGGTTATATATGAGAAAACTGTTAATGATTTTTTGTTTCCTATTATTAGGAGGCATGAGTGCATATGCACAATCTAATCCAACAAAGACAATTACTGACGCAAGCATCCAGGGTGATGCTCATTTTTATACTGATACAACCTATGTACTCCAGGGTTTCGTATTTGTGGAGGATGGAGAAACCCTCACCATTGACCCCGGAACTGTGATTAAAGGCAGTCCGGGTCAAGGTGCTAATGCAAGTGCACTTATTGTTGCTCGTGGTGGTAAAATATCTGCTCAGGGTACACCTACAAAACCGATTATATTTACGGCATTAGCTGATAACGTTGATGATTTAACGGATATGTCACCGGATGCCCGCGGTCTATGGGGAGGCGTTATTATACTTGGTAAAGGTAAATTGGCGACCTCAACAACTACCGATCACATTGAAGGTATACCC
>DATFMH010000022.1:0-51300 GCA_035267045.1 Balneolales bacterium | reverse complement strand
GCCGCACCTAGTAACGGACCCAGGCCCAGGCCCAGTTGATGCATCACGGTAATAATTATTAATATGGCACCGGTATTAAATACAATTTTACCGGCAAGCATCCCATAATGAGCGTTATATTGATTGGTAATTATTTTGCGTATCCATTTTCGCAATAAAAATATGATTGGTAAACTTATAATAAGCAGTAAGGCAACCTTCAAAAGCAGAACCATATTCATTTCTGAAAAGATGGAACTAAAATTAAAACCAGTCAGATTTAAGTTTTTCATTTTATAATTTATTCCCACAAAAGCGGAATTCCTTTTAATCGTTGAAAAGTTCGGGTGGCTATACTTTTTTTGATATGATTCCGTGGCAAGCCAAATTTAACAGCTCCTTTAACTTCGCTTGGTGCTTTACCGGTCATCGTAATATCACTGTGTTGTTCTGAACCACGATAGGAAATATCCGTATCATCAGCCCATAATTGTTTATCAGTCTTAAAAATCGTCAGCCGCTCTACTCTGAAACATATTTTTTCGACCTGTAAATCGGATTCGGATTTATTATGAATATTAAGAGAGCAAATGGCCAGATTATCCTGAATCTTTTCGCCATCAATATTTCTCCTTGCTGTCGTTGATATCCAATAACATAATTCGCCGTCTGTCGGGTCGCCAAACCATGTTTTTGAAAGGGTTCGTGTTGGTATTTCCGTTATTATATCGTTTGGTGCATCAACAGAAGTAATACGAACCCAAACTGGTATAATCGTATAAATTCTGGCTTTAGCATTACGAATTACACGAAAAGGATATTCAGGACGTACAATGATGGGATTATCCGGAAAAACCGGCAATAATCGAAGCTTAAATTTTTCATTCTTCATTACCCAGCGGGACCAATCCAGCTCATTTACGGGATCAACTATCTTATTATGATTCAATGATTCTTTACTCGCTATCCATATTTCATTATAAATTTTGCGGAACCAAATGCGCAAAGGACCTATTTCTCTCATCACAGGTTCATCAGATGTTACTTCCAGATCTTCCCAGATTGAATCAGCCATCATTAACGTGCTATTTTGTTATTTGGATTTACGACAACGATTTAAGCAATTTTTAAACTGTTATTCACTGCCGCTGTTGTTATTTAAATATAGGAACAACTTGAAATTATTTTATAACTAATTGAGTTCCTTGAAATAAGCAAGTAGATTAATTATAGGATATTATATATTAAAATAAAATTATTGCCGCATGCCACGACGATTAAAACATGTTAGGAAAAAGGGACTTCCCCCCGGCACGCTTGTACATACCGGACAAAAAAGGACTGAAAAAATAACCCTGACACTTGTTCATTATGATGAGTCTAAGTACGAACAAAAAACAATACATCAACTATCCGAAATTACGCCCTATTTATCTAAAAAGGGAATTACCTGGCTTAATGTTGCCGGTGTTCATGATGTGGATTTTCTTCAGAATTTAGGTAACCAGTTTCAAATTCACCCGCTTGTTCTTGAAGATATCGTCAATACTGATCAACGAGCAAAATCAGAGGCATACGATAACTATCAGTATGTAGTTGTCAGAAAACTTAATTTTTCAAGTAAAACCGACGAACTGGAATCGGAACAGGTTAGTTTTATACTTTTTAAGAATGTGCTACTCACATTCCAGGAAGATACGCATCCCATATTCACATCATTATATGACCGGCTGAAAGTTGATGGCAGTCGTATTCGAAAAATGGGAACCGATTATCTTATGTATGCCTTAATTGATAACATTGTTGATGAATATTTTGGTGTCCTTGATCAATTCGGAGATAAGCTGGAAGATCTGGAAGATTACATTATGGATGATGCGGATAAAGATACGATGAAGAAAATCCAGCATGTTCGAAGGGAGCTTATTTATTTCAGAAAATCAGTATGGCCGCTTCGCGATATGTTGAACAGCCTGTACCGCCTTGATACACCGTTAATAGACGTTTCAATGAGAATATATCTGCGGGATGTGTACGATCATTCCATACATGTCATTGACACTGTCGAAAATTACCGGGATATGATAATGAGTTTGACAGATACCTATATGTCGAGTGTTAGTAACCGCATGAATGAGGTGATGAAAGTCCTGACTATTATTGCCACAATTTTTATCCCGTTAACTTTTATCGTTGGATTGTATGGGATGAATTTTGATCCGTCTGTAAGTCCATATAATATGCCTGAACTGAAGACCTATTATGGATATCCTGCTGTTTGGGTTGTCATGATCATAATCTCAATTATTATGGTCCTATATTTTAAGAGAAAAAAGTGGTTGTGATAAAAGCTTATTATATATTAATAATATAGAGTATATGTTTGGCTTACATGATTTTGTATATTGATAATAGCCGATAACCATTGAGTGAGATGAAAATGAAGAAAAATTTAAATATACTCGTCCCGATAGATTTTTCAGATTTGAGCTACCATGCATTTGGAGCTGCTGAAATTATGGCTCGTTACTTTGAGGGAATAATCACACCTTTTCATGCCTATATCCCTCTCACAGATATTGACGGGTCATATTACATGGGGCTGGGTATTTCCACACAAACAACTATGACCGACCTGGAACCTATACTTAAGGATCGTTTAAACCAGGTTGCAGCCGATCATGTCGAAAAAAAGTATTTAAAAGACGCATTACTCGGTATTGGCAACCCTGCTCATTCAATTATTGAAACAGCGGATGATTTTGATATGATTGTGATGAGTACCCATGGCCGCACCGGTTTTTCACGTTTACTGCTCGGTTCTGTCACCGAAAAGGTACTTCGGTTATCACATGTTCCAATTTTAGTTGTCGAAGAAAAATCCAATCTGACACCACTGAAAAAGATCCTTGTAACGAGTGATCTCTCAAAAAATTCAGAAGCGGCCTTCCCTTATGCTGTACAGATTGCCAAAACTTCAGGTGCCATGATTGAGCTTGTACATATAATCAGGTTTGATGACTACGATAATATGAGTGCCGCACAGGACTCTGCTTCCATCAGCAGGGACCGGTTGAACAAGCTAAAGGAAAAACATTTTTCAGAAATTGCCGAACAGGTTAAAACGGAAGTAATCATCTCGAGTGAATCGGCCCATGAAGCAATATACAACCTGGATCAATCACGCCAGTACAATATGATCATTATGTCCACAATTGGTCGTACGGGACTTCAATACCTGACGATGGGGAGTACAACAGCCAATGTTGTCAGGCTTGTGGATACGGCTATCCTCAGCATTAATCCTCAACAAAAAAAAGTTAAAAAGGAAAAACAGGAAGAAAAAGAATAAGTGATTGACTAATTATAGGTTCTCTTTCCATTTGATTATTGAATGATGAATATCAGGAGGAGTCCAGGTCGTCTGTGGCCGGTCATCCATGGTCAGAAAATTTTATAATCCTGTGCTTATCTAACAAACATTAAAATACGGCCCGTATTCCTATCATAGCATTTATTCTGTCCACTTTTTCCCCGGCTGTCATCGATTGATTGTTAATGGAATAAAGACTCACATTGTCATTCCATCTGGCTAATTGTACACCGATATTCAACATTAAATGATTTGTCATGCCAATTCCTAAACCGGCGCTGTAAAACTTACGGGATGCATCAAAATACTTGCGGGGACTCGGGTAATAGGCGTAACCAACTCTTGGTTCAATCGAACCTAATTTATAGGACGCCCCGATCCGATAATTCCATACCTGCTTAAAATTCGATTCAATATTATTATTCTGGGTGATTTCATAACTTTTATCACCCAATTTTGACATCGTAATTTTACTATAATCCATATATTCAACCGAACCATTGACGCTTAATCCGGAATAATCAATTATTGACGCTCCCAGCGTTAAACGGCCCGGACTTTGAATCTCGTAATTTATTTTACCGTTTAAATCACCTTTATAATTATCTCCATCGTCGAAGGTTGTCTGAACACTGCTGTAGTAGGTTTCTTTAACTTTTAAAGTGGACTTTGTACGATAAGAGCCACCGATGTTTAACCACGGCATTAATTTGTATACAAACCCAAGTCTCGCGTAAAAGCCGCTTAATTTATCATGAATTCGATCC
The DNA here is from genome assembly GCA_035267045.1 of Balneolales bacterium. Classification (GTDB taxonomy): domain Bacteria; phylum Bacteroidota; class Rhodothermia; order Balneolales; family DATFMH01; genus DATFMH01. Next base: position 47,181 of record DATFMH010000022.1, on the reverse strand, counting down.
TCTGAATCGATATTATCCACATTATACGGGTAGGTCTGATAATTTCCATTCAAATCCCTTTCCAGGAAACTGCGATGATAGGTATAATCACCAACCGGGAATGCAAGGGCAATACCCAGGTATAAGTTCTTTTGAAATTCAGAAGCTGCAAATAACGTATATTCACCCATCTGTCCCCGTTCTTTCACCTCGGCATACTGATTAATACCACGGAATCCATTCTGTGCCAATTGCAAGATCGACTCTGTGCCTGTAGATGTGGAATCCAATGCATAACCATTATAGGCAATATCATGATAAAAACTACTCTGATTAAAGAATTCCGTAATAGAGTTATTGGGATTATTAGCATCAATCTTGAACGCCCTGTTATAATCCGTTAACTGGTTATAACCTCCTCCTACAACAAAAGAGCCCTGAATAGTTGGCATTTTATAGACTAAACCCACATTGGAAATATTTGACTGTGAATCATTCCAGTTTTTCGTAACGCCCAGATAGCTGGCATCCTCAGAAACATTCCTGGAACTCAAGGCGAAAGACAGTGAACTTGAATCAAACAACCCTGCCGTTGCCGGATTTTCAGATACGCTGCCAAATCCGGATTTATTGGCTACTGTAGAACCGGCCATCCCCAGGTTTATCGGGTCGCTTCCGGGATAGAAAATATTATACCGGAGGGCATCATAATAATTTTGTGCTTTAGCACTCCCGGTGAAAAAAAGACATAAGATGCCCAATAACGTAATAATTTTACCTGTTTTCATCTTAATAATTATTTATGATAACAATTGATAAGAACCGTGTTTTTCTACTTAATGACGATGGCCACGACTTGAATTATTTGATGACTTTGATGATGATCGTGAACTTCCGTTTACTGATCTTGATCTTGTATGTGTTTGAACAGAACGACTGTTAACTCTCGTAGACCGTTGTACACTCCTTAATGAACTACTTCTATGGCTATTTGATGATCTGCGCGGTGCAACAAAATGAGACGATGTGTTTTGCTCTCTCAGCCTGTACGATTTCGTACTTGTTGACCTTGACTGTCTCCGTAAATTACTATTACTCCTGGAAGGGGAAAACATTTCACGCATTGCTTTCCTGAGTTCACTGCGTCGGTTTTCTCTCTGATTAGATTGTCTTGTAAATCTCTGATCCGATTGTCTGACAGTTTTGTTTTCACGAACACTTCGTGACCGCTGCCCTGATTCCCGGCGATTGTTATATGAACCTGAATTACTATTTACAGATGATGACGGAACATACACATTCACACTATGATGTCCACGTCCTGAATCTCTGGATGAAGAAGAACTACCCGAACCTCTTCCACTGCCCCGGGTTCCATGATTTCCGCCATTATCGGAAGTAGATCGGCTTCTGACACGAGTTCGTGTGCTTCCGGAGCTACCCGAGCGGTTTGTGCCGGAACTTCTGTATGTTCGTGATCGTCTTTTGGTACTGGTAGTTGAACTGGATTTAACGGTGTTCGTACCTGATCTCACCCGCGAAATATTTGAATAGGTACCATTATGTCCGGAGCCATTGTCCCGGTAAATTCCACTTCCTCTCAGACCTGAGTGTAACACGCCTCGGCCTGTACCAGGATGTACATAATAATTATATGCTACATATGTCCTGTATCCGTACCAGGGACCCCATGGGCTATAGAATGGGCTATAGTAGTAGAAACCGGCATAAAAATTATTGTAATAACCTGAGAAACCAAACTGCCAATTCCACGAGCCGTAATTATTATAAGGAGAACCATAATAGCCGTAATAATCGTATGGATCATAAAACGTATACAAACCCATATTTGACCAGTAATGATAACGGCTATAATCTTTAAAATACCGGCCTGCATCATAGTAGCCATCCTGATAACCACTTACATATGAACTATCTTCGGAAGATGGAGCGTATCCGTAATTATCGTACGAGTCAAAGCCATTATCTAATTTAATAGTCTGTAACTGGGTGTAACATCCACTCAAGCCAATTGTCATTAAAACACCCATTATTAATAAAATCGCATACCTTTTCATGGTATCACCTAACTTTCAAATATGATAGATAATTTCTTTACTACTTCGTCTCTTCATTGCTTTAATTTGACCAGAAAAATCTTCTTCTAATAAATTAACGTTTCTTCAAATATATTTCTTATCTCAATAGTAGTATATCAACAAACATGCCCGCATACAATCACATGATAATGTTATAAATCCTTCCTATACATAGTCTCACAAAACGCAATCGCTTAAGACAATGATATTGATAAAGTCCATTAAATCTCCCCTTTTAACGATTTGGCGATCACTTCCGCTTTTGAATTAACATGTAACTTCTTATAAATATTGCGAATATGAGCACGTACCGTATCAATAGATATATTCATTCTATCCGCAATCATTTTATAACTTAGTCCATCCACAAGACCAACAACAATTTCCTGCTCTCTTGGTGTGAGATCCGACTGTGCTTCTTTTTTCGGAGCTTCCTGATTAAAATAATTTATAACTTTGCGGGCTATTTGAGGTGACATGGGGGATCCGCCCTGAAGTAAAACATTAATGGCATCTTTAATCTCCGGAAGCGAGGTATGTTTCAATAAATAACCGGAAGCGCCGGCACAAAGAGAATCGAATATTTTATGTGTGTCATGATAAATCGTAAGTATTATGATTTCCACTTGTGGATACCTGCTTTTCAGAAGCTTCATACCATCTATCCCGGACATACCGGGAAGTTCAATGTCCATAAGTATAACATCCGGCAAGTGATCTTTATCAATTACTTTAAGCAGATTTTCCACAGATTCAACGGCAACCGGACACTGAAGCTCATTATCTTTGTTCAAAAATTTTTGAATAAGATTTCGGATCTTCTCATTATCTTCAACTATTGCGATATTTGCCACTTATTTCCTTTCCGGGAGTTATTTAATCACACCTTATAATCAGATTCCTTTACCCGTTACTTTTATCGTTAACCCATTATCCGGGATAAACTCAATATTTGCATTAATGCGATCGGCTCGTAATTTCATGTTTTTCAAACCATGTCCGGTAAGTTTTTCACGTGAATCTATACCTTTACCGTCATCATGGATAGTTAAAATGAAATGCTCGTTTGAATGACGTAATTTCACATAAACATTTTTAGCATCCGAATGTTTGGCGATATTGTTTATGGCTTCTTTGAATATAAGATACAGATTTTGACGGAGATCCACAGATAAACTGCTTTTATTCTCGCTATCCAATTCATGGAAATCATATTTAATTAATATCTGCTTACGTCCCAAAACACTATTGGCGTAGTCCTGCATACGATCCGTTAAATCACCAACCGTATCATTCCGGGCGTCAATCGACCAGACGATGTCGTCCATGGTACTAACCACTTTCCGACTTTGGTCTCCCAGTTGTTTTATGGAATCGGACAAATTCTCCGGAATGTCCTCCGCCTGCAGAAAATCGGTCTGTAATGCAATTTCCGTAAGTGATGAACCAACATCGTCATGCAAGTCGCTGGCAATACGAACCCTCATGCGTTCAATATCGATCAGGCGTGATACCCTGAAATTATTATAAATCAATACGATAATAACAATAGCAATAATGACCAACAGAAAAATGAACCACCAGCTCTCCCAGAGAGGCGGTTGAATGATAAAACTGATTTTGGCACTTTCCGGGCTCCAGACACCATCGCTATTACGTGCCCTGACCTGGAAATTATAATCACCATCCGTGAGTGCCGAATAACGAACGGACCTTTTGTTTGTAGTTACCCAATTCCGGTCTACTCCTTTCAATCTATACTCGTATTGAACCATCTCGGGTGTGGAAAAGCATAGGCCGACAAAATTTATGGTTACAAAATTCTGATCGTACGCGACGGAAATTTTTTTGTTGAGATTCCAGTTCTTACCCATAACCTGAACATTGGTTATATAGACCGGTGGGCCAACGAGATTAGGTGTTACCAGCGATGGATCGACTTTAATCAACCCACCTACTGAGCCAAACCAAATATTCCCTTTTTTATCCCTGAAAATGGCATTCCAGTTCATCTCATTTGATACCAGCCCCAGACTGGAAGTATATCTTTTGATTTCCGGGACATCCAAATCGACTGTCTTATCACTATTTTTATTTAAAATGGATGGTTCAACCTTCAGGACACCTTTATTCGTGCCGACCCAATAGCTGCCGTTGTTATCTTCCGTAATAGTGTAGCAGACACTTGTGCGCAATCCATTTTTTACGATGTAATTGTTAAAACCGTTACCATTAAACCTGCTTATTCCTCCATATGTGGCAAACCAGATATTACCTTTTTTATCCTGGTATATATCCAAAACACCGCTGTGTATGAGTCCGTCTGATGTTGTATAATTACTATATTTACCATTGTGAAGCCTTGTAACCCCTTCAAGCGTACCGACCCAGACATCTCCATTATTAGCGACTAAAATGGACCTGACATTGTCGCCGGCAAGACCATCCTCTTTTTGAAATTTTCTAACGTTATGATTTTTGACAATCATGATACCCTCATCGTCCGTACCGATCCAATAAGCTCCCGAAGTGTCTTTGACTATGCAACGAATCTTGTGATACGGTAACGATGGCAATGGCGTACTTTTCAGGAATCTTTCATCTTTCATTATACTGATTCCATCCCGTGTGGATATCCAATAACTGCCATCCGCCATTGGGGTAATATTATACACTCTGTCGTCTATTAATCCATTTTCCTGTGTATAGTGTTTGATTTTATGATCCTTTAACAGGTTTATTCCACCGCCATACGTTCCGATAAGTAATTCGCCATTATTGTCCTCCTGAACGGCAGTAACTAAATTATTACTCAACCCGTTATCCATAGTGTAATTTGTAAACCGTTCACCCTGGAACCTGCACATTCCCCCACCGTAAGTACCAAACCACAAATCGCCCTCTTCATCCTGCAGCATGGAATAAATATTATTATTGGCCAGTCCGTTTGCTACCGTGTAATTTGTGAATTGTCCGTCTTTAAACCTGCTGAGTCCGTCTTCCGTCCCAATCCATAAATACCCTTCCTTATCCTGAAGTAAACATCGTACCTGATCATAAACCAAACCGTCTGTTGTCTTATAATTGTGAAACCTACCATTTTTAAAATGACTCAATCCTCCTTTGGTACCTATCCAAATTGACCCATCACGATCTTTTAAAATATCACGCACATGATCATCCACCAATCCTTTTTGAGTCGTATAAGTAATCATGTTTCCGTTTTTTAACAGACAGTTTACTCCGCCCCTGGTACCTAACCAAATGTTTCCCTCATCATCTTCTACAATTGATCGAACCCTGTCATTGAGTAATCCCTGTTCTTTTCCAATATGATTCAGATGTCCCTTATCAATGTAAAAGACTCCCTGCCCTTCTGTGGCAATCCATATTCTACCCTGTGAATCACTGGTAATATCGAAGACGGGTACTGTAAGTTGTTTATTTATACCAATTTTTGGCGAGATGAACTTACCATCTTTGTAAACTGATATCCCCTTTTGTGTCCCAACCCAAATATCCCCATTTTGGTTTTGCCACAAAGTATAAATACGGTTTTGGATTAGCCCCTGATCTGTGAAATAATTTTTAAACGTGATACCGTCAAACCGGCTGAGTCCGTAGCCGGTACCAATCCAGAGATACCCATTATTACTCTGCAGCATGGCTTGCACAACCGATTGACTCAACCCATCTTGTATAGAATAGGTTTTGAAAGTATATGTCTGAGATAATGCAGGCAAAGCATAAATCAGAAATAAAAAACATCCTGTGATATAACGATATTTGTTTCTCATTTAATTACTTCCGGAGTGCCGTTTCTCATAAATATATCATCACAATAGTAGTGAAAACAGCCATCACTTGAAAATTATGTTGCATATAAGGACACCGATTCGGGACAATATTATTCGTTTATGAAGATGAGGCCATGGCACAAAGAGTAATGAGCAATTAGTAATAAATAATTAATAATTGTTAGTCTCTTTAAACTTTGGGCTTACCGTATGAATCCTTTGGTAAAATTTTCAGTCAAAAATCCTCATAGTTAAATTCATCCGCATTCTTTTAGTCAGATTACGGATTTATTTGCAGCAGGTTGTCGGGGATTGTCGTTCCGTATCAGGTATCCGGCACCCGGCATCTATTATTAACGTGAGGTTCGTTTAAGCTTATAATCTATCTACTTAATAAAAGTAGCTGTTACATTAGATTATTCTATGACCACCAACAACCGACAACCGACAACCGACAACAGAGAACCGACAACCGACAAATGCTCTGATATTCATTAACCATTATTTATTCTAAAAAACCGTAAAATCGACGTGGGTTCGGTATCGGAATCATGCTTTATGCATCAAAACAACTCTGTGTCGTCGATGAACAGTCGTCCGTCGTCATGATATGTTATATTTTCACAGGTCGTATTCTCAATGTAATTATTACAACGCTGCGATTCTTATCCAAACCTCACGTTATTAAATCTTTCAAAAATCAGTTAATCCTTTATCATCCGCTATATCCCTGTTAATCATGTTCTATTACATGATCACAATAAAAAAGCCCCTGAAATATCAGGGGCTTCAAGTAAAAACTGTAAAACTAAAATATTAGCCAAGATAAGCACGTAAGGCCATACTTCTGTTATGATGACGCAGCTTACGCAATGCCTTTTCTTTAATCTGCCGGACCCGTTCTCTTGTCAGATCAAAACGCTCACCAATTTCTTCGAGTGTCAATGAATGTTCACGACCGATGCCGAAATACAGACGAATAACTTCTGCTTCACGTTTGGTTAATTTTGACAGAGCCCGTTCAATTTCAACCTTGAGGGAATCACCCATCAGATCATTATCAGGATCGGGTGTTTCTTCATTTTCCAAAACATCCAACAGGCGGTTGTCCTCACCTTGTGCAAAAGGAGCATCAACAGAAAGGTGACGTCCCGATATTTTCAAGGTATCTGCTACTTCCGATACACTCATATCCAGACTTTCGGCAAGTTCGGCAGCCGATGGAATCCGTTCGTACTCCTGCTCAAGTTTAGAAAGCTCTTTACCGATTTTATTAAGGGCACCGACACGGTTTAATGGCAACCGTACAATTCGGCTTTGCTCAGCCAATGCCTGAAGAATAGACTGACGTATCCACCATACAGCGTAAGAAATAAATTTAAATCCGCGTGTTTCGTCAAAACGTTTGGCGGCCTTAATCAGGCCAAGGTTTCCTTCATTAATAAGGTCACCCAGGGAAAGCCCTTGATTTTGGTACTGTTTGGCGACAGATACCACGAATCTAAGGTTAGCTTTAGTCAGTTTCTCCAACGCATCCTGACTTCCCGCCTGAATTTGCTTGGCTAATCTAACTTCTTCTTCCGGTGTAATCAGGCTTACCTTCCCGATTTCCTGGAGGTAACGATCAAGAGACTGCGATTCTCTTGTCGAAATTCCACTGGAAGTAATATTTTTTGGTTCCTTTTTTTTCTTCTTCTTCTTAGCCACGAGTGCTGCCTTTTTTAATAATGAGGATTATCAATTTCAATTAACTCAGATGAGATAAAGATGATAAATTCTTCCTTTTAGCTAGGAAAAATAGAACATTTCATATTAAAATTCCATTCCGCTCTGTAAAGTCTCTCTGAATTATGCTTTGTTATAACGAATTTTGTAAATTTTTGTTGTAGATTATTACTTAATTTATCTTTAGAATATTTTTATCCGTTTTTTGTATTCACGAACGATTGCCCTTCAAAATTATGCTGTAAGCCAAAATATTCCGAAACTGATACAGCAATATCACTGAATGTACCTCGTATCCCTAACTCCATTTGATTGACGTTTTCAGCCGGATAGACCAATAACGGTACGAATTCTCTTGCATGATCCGTACTTTCGGTGGTAGGGTCATTACCATGATCACCTGTTATAATCAGCAGATCGGAAGGATTGAGTTTTGATGTTATAGCAGGTATGGCCCTATCAATCTCCTCAAGACACGACGCATACCCTTCCGGGTTATTCCTGTGACCGTATAACTGATCCGTATCTATAAAATTTACAAACACGAAATTATTTTCAGAATCTTTCATAGCGCTCATGGCACTTAATAATTGTGCAATTCCTTCGGCATTACCACTTGTTCGCCGATACTGCGTAAAACCTTTTTCGGCAAACAAATCAATTACCTTTCCTATAGAATACGTTTTAACTCCGTTTTTGTTCAGGTAAGCAGGTAAATTGGGATGAGGTGCTTCCATCGAGAAATCATGTCTCTGATCAGATATTCGTTCAAAAGAACCGGGTTTACCTTCAAATGGTCGGGCTATAACCCTTCCAACACCATGTTCGCCAATCATTACCTCTTTACGGGTGTAGGCACACCATTCGTATAATTGTTTTATTGGTACGACATCCGTATGGCAGGCCACTTGAAAGACACTGTCTGCCGAGGTATAAACGATAGGTCTGCCGCTATTCAGGTGCTCTTCCCCAAAATCTGCAATAACAGCCGTACCCGAATAAGGTTTATTGGCAAGAACTCCCTCCACACCGATACCCTCACAGAATTTGTTAACTACTTCGGAAGGAAAACCGTCAGGATACGTCGGGAAAGGTTGTTTTAATATCACTCCCGATATTTCCCAATGTCCGGTCGTGGAATCTTTACCGGCAGATACTTCACGCATTTTACCAAAGGCTGCCCACGGTGAAACCACAGGAGGTATACTATCCAGAGGAATAATATTACCTGCCCCCATTTTCTCGAAATTGGGCAAATGGCATTGTGTTGCCGAACTTATATGTCCGAATGTGTTACTCCCTACATCTCCATATTGATGAGCGTCTTCTTGTGCCCCGACCCCTAAACCGTCGATAATGACTAAATAAACATTCCCCATAATGAATATTGATAATTTTTTCAGAATTTATAAATCGGGTTATCCTCATTTTTAACAGCCGATGATAAGGCCGATTTGGCTTCCCGCTGAACCTGTTGAACGTCTTTCATATCATCATGCAGGCAAGTATATCCAAAACTAAGCGATATCTGTACGGCCTGTTTGTTTTCCGTTTCATACGGTTCGGCATATTTTTCTTTAAGTGATGCGGCCCACTCTTCTACCAGATTTTCGTCTTCTCCCTGCATTATAAAAGAATATACATAATCGGAATGGAAACCGATCAGGCCTGACAAGCCATAATTGGAAGGGTTGAGTTCCTTTACAAGATCTTTTTGCAATTTCTTCAACTCTTCAAGACGCAAACGAGTTCTGATAGAGGATAAATTAGATATGGTAACAAAACCATACCAGGTGTTAATATTATTACGATATGTTTTCTGCTTCAGTTCGGTTTCGATAATCTCCTCAAACAACTCGGGTATGAAAGCCTCATACTCGTTTGTGATCAAATCTTCGAGTAAATGTGATGGACTATATGATGTGGCTATTTTTAATGCAGCAACCCTGGCAAGGTTTATCAATTTGTGTTTATTCGACTCTTTAAAAACCAGAGGATTTTCATCATAAACTAAAATAACAAAATGCCTTCTGTCTTTTAATAAAAGCGGTATAGCCAGCGAAGCCCCGTTGCTGAGTGGTTCACGGGCAGATATACGTTTGGGATTACTGTTGAAATGAATCGTAAATACGGGCTGGCCCGACTCAAGTGCCTGATGTACAATTGTGTTTTCCTCAAGCTGCATCCCTATAGCCGGTGCGTTATAAGCACCGGCGGTATTCATAATGTTACTCCATTTTCCCATACCATGCGCAATGATGGATACTCCCCCCTTAGGCAAGTATTTTTGCATCTCATTAATTACGCGTTTGAGCAGTTGTGTATTATTCAACCTGGAACCAAGTGATTCTACACTCTCTTCATACGTTATCCATTCTTTTTGCTGCTCTGATAAATCACTCAACTGCATAAAGGTATGTAACATATTTCCAAGAGCATTGGTATATGCTTCTATTGCCATATCCTTTTCTTCGGAAATATTGCCAACCTTCGACTCCAATACCGTAATAGCTACCGTCTCATTATTATTAATAAATGGCAGCAAATGGATATAACGGATTGGCACATTATTGTAGTAATGCTTTAAATCAACCTCCGAAACATGTTTTCCAACTTGTAGTGTAATTGGCTCCGTAATACTTTTGTATTCATCCAGGAAACTGTTTTCAAATGAAACACGGTCCTGAAAAATAGTATTCGAACAATTTGTATCTTTGGTTTCCAAAACGAATTGACGGCGATCCTGATTGATCCAGTATAAACTTACTGTCTCAAATCCTACCGATTGGCGCAGTAAAATGATGAGGTCTTTCAAAGCCTGCTTAAATCTCCGCAAGGCTTTTTCTTCCTGTTTCTCGATCAGTACTTCCTCATTCCCCTCGTTATTCTTTTGTATCACAGACATAAATTATTTATACGTTGGCTTCTGTCTCCGCTGCTAATTTTTCCGCTTCTTCTATCATATTTTCAATTACATTCAATCCTTTTTGCCAAAATACAGGTGAATTAATATCGAATCCAATTTTGGACACCAGATTTTCCGGCCAGTCTGAACCACCTGAACGCAAGAGTTCAAAATATTTATCGGCAAAACCATCCGGTTTCTCAGTGTATTGCTCATATAAAGCCAGAACCAGCAATTCTCCGAATGCATAGGCATAAACATAACCGGGTGTATGCAGAAAATGTGGGATATAGCACCACCAGAGATCATAGTTTTCTGTTATATGTACAGAATCACCGTAAATGGCCTCCTGCGTTTCCCGCCACATTTTCGAAAATTGCTCTGTAGTTAATTCCCCCTGAGTTCTCCGGGCGTTATGCATGGCATCTTCGAAACGATTCATAGAAACCTGGCGAAAGACTGTGGCAATAGTATCATCTATTTTACCAACCATCATAGCCAGTTTCTCCCGGGGATCGTCCATTTTCTTATACAGGTTTTGAAAAGTCAGCATTTCACCAAAAACGGATGCGGTTTCAGCCGTTGTCAAAGGAGTATCAGCTTCAAATATCCCCTGTTCCCGCGATAAGTATTGATGGATACCATGCCCGAGTTCGTGAGCCAGGGTTTGTACATCCCTGACCCTGCCGTCATAATTTAAAAATACATACGGATGAACCGACGGAACCGTGCTTGCAGAATAGGCACCACTTCGTTTACCCGGACGCATAGCGGCATCGATCCATTTCTTATCAAAAAAACTGGTTACGATATTGCCCATTTCCGGATGAAATTCAGAATATGAGTTTGTCACCATTTCACGTGCTTCCTCCCACTGAATCCGTGTCTGTGTTTCAAGAATGGGAGCGTAACGGTCGTAATCCATTAATTTGTCATATCCCAGGATCTTACGCTTCAATTTATAAAACCGGTGTACAAGGCTGTATTTATCCGTTACCGAGGCAACCAGGGTCTCAACCGTTTCATCTTTTATTTCATTGGACAAATTTCTGGATGTTATCCAGGAAGGAAAAGACCTGATTTTATCATTGGTATACTTGTCGGCCAAAATAGTGTTAAAAATATAAGTCAACGGATGGCTCATTTCCGTGAACTTATCTGTCAACGCCTGAGCCGCTCTTTTACGCAGTTCCCTGTCACTTTCGTGAAGTTTACTTAGTAACTCCTGTTCCGTCAGTTCTTCCCCATCCAGTTCAAAGCGGGCGGAACCCATTGTTTCATCAAAAAAGCGAGTCCATGCCTGCCGGCTGGTAACAGATTTCGCGGTCATGATCTGTTCCTGTTCTTCTTCCAGTGTATATGGCTTGAACAGGCGTGAAGTTTCCAAATAGTGTTTATACTTCTTCAGAAGATCATTATGTATCAGCTCATTAGCTTTATCTTCCGGTATTTTGAGCCATTCTACATCGAAAAAAACGAGTTTTTGAGAAACCGAAGATGATAAATCGGTAACATCCGACATCAGTTTACCATAAGAAGGTTCAGCGGTATTGGTCGACCAAATCAAATGAGCATAAGAACCCATGCGGCCGATTAAATCGTATATTGCCTCCAGGTCTTCCAGTGCCTTTTTAAAACTTTCAGGTTGTAACTCTCCAACGCGTGTACGATAATTTTGAGCAAATGTGTCTGCCAGTTCAACAACTTTTTTCTTATCAGATGCTAAATTCTCACTGTCGGCGGAATCATAAAGATCACCTAAATTCCAATAAATATTTTCAGCGCCGTAACTGTTTTTCGTATCTGACATTTTGGTAATTTTTTCTTTCCAGGTTCGTTAACAATAATCTATGAATATAATAAAATATCAACTCTCATTAAGAGAAACACCTGATCAATGTTTAAGTAAACAAATATTTCGACAAATTAGATATATAAGAGGATATTAACCCTACTATATACACGATATATATCGTATTTTTTTATATAAATATTTAACTTCAATGTAAATGTTGATCAAGTTATTTAATACAACTATAACAACTATGTGATGTTATAAATTTTCGTTCTTAAGAGAACGTTCCGAATATCACATAAAATACATAATCACCTTTAAGAACTTCATAGCGTTTTGAAATCATTAGAAGAAGTTTTTGGCCCAAACACGGCTCTTGTTGAAGAACTATACAATCAGTTTAAAGCCAATCCGTCATCGGTTCCCAATCACTGGAAAACATATTTTGAGGAACTCGACGCGGCTCCCGGTGAACTGACTTTCGAAACGGAAGTCAAAAAACCCGAGACAACAAACGGTACGGCTGCAGCAACGGAAGAAGCACCGGCAAAGGCCAAAAAAGCAGAGGCGCCCCCAAAAGAGGCAAAAGAAGAAAAAGAAGAGAGTAAAACCAGTTACGAGAAACTTATTGGGGTTTCCAACAAGATTGTCGAGAATATGGAAGACAGTCTGGAAATTCCGACAGCTACATCCATTCGTGTCCTGCCTGTAAAAATGTTGACAGAAGATCGAATAATCATAAATAGTTATTTATTAAAACGTGGCGATCCGAAGGTAACCTTCACTCATATCATATCCTGGGCTCTCATTAAAGCCATCAGAGAATTTCCCACACTCAATTGTCATTTTGAGATTAAGGATGGAACGGCATATCGCGTTAATCCCAACCAGGTCAATTTTGGAGTCGCAATTGATCTTCCCGGTAAAGGCGGTAAACGAAATCTTGTTGTCCCCAATATCAAGAACGTTGACAGGATGTCGTTCAAGGAATTCCTTTTTGCTTATAACGACCTGATTGAAAGAGCACGCAACGGTGAACTGCAAATTGAAGATTACCAGAATACAACGATCAGTATAACCAATCCCGGTACGATTGGAACCGTATCATCGATGCCGCGTCTGATGAAAAGCCAGGGGTCAATCATCGCTACCGGGGCCATGAACTACCCTGCCGAGTTTCAGGCCATGTCTCAGGATGTATTGAATCACCTGGGCATCAGTAAAGTAATGACGGTCACCTCTACCTACGATCACCGCATCATACAAGGTGCCGAATCGGGAGCATTTCTTGCCAAAGTGCACAGCCTCCTGAATGGCGAAGAGGGATTTTACGATAAAATATTCACTGATCTTGATATTCCATACGACCCTATTCCATATGGTGTTGATAATTACGCCGGGCATCTGATGGAAGGAGCTGCATCGACCGACGTCAATAAAAAAGCCATTGCCGTCATGCAGCTTATTAACATGTACCGTACCCGCGGACATATGCTGGCAGATCTCAACCCACTAAAACACGGACCGGGACATAGCCCCGAACTCGAATTTTCTTACTATGGCCTAACCATTTGGGATCTCGACCGGGAATTTTACTGTGGAGGCCTTGGCGGTTACGAACGGACTAAGCTGCGTAATATCCTGAATTTACTCAGGGAAACATATTGCGGCCATATTGGAGCCGAGTACATGCATATCCTGGATCTGGAAGAGCGAAAATGGCTTTCCGATACCATGGAATCGAGTTTGAATAACCCTAATCTGGATATCGAGAATAAAAAGCAGATTCTGCACAAATTGAACCAGGCCGGCGCCTTCGAGCAGTTTTTGCATCGTAAGTATATCGGGCACAAACGTTTTTCACTTGAAGGCGCGGAAACCCTCATTCCCATGCTCGACTTTCTTTTAGAAGAAGGAGCCGATCTCGGCTTGAATGAAGTTAAAATGGGTATGGCTCACCGGGGACGCCTGAATGTTCTCGTAAATACGATTGGCAAATCATATCGTAAAGTCTTTGCCGAATTTGAGGGGAACATCGATCCTTCAACTTTCCAGGGTTCCGGTGATGTAAAATATCACCTTGGAACCAACGGTAAGCATAAGACAAAGAACGGCAAGGAAGTCGCTATAGACCTGCTATCCAACCCAAGCCATCTTGAATCGGTTAATCCGGTTGTCGAAGGAGCTTCAAGGGCTAAACAGGATCGTTTAAGCGAGAGCGACGCCACTAAGCAGATCCTACCCTTATTGGTACATGGCGATGCGGCATTCTCCGCACAGGGAGTGGTTGCTGAAACACTCAACATGTCACAACTTCGCGGATTTAAAACCGGTGGCACGATTCATATCATCATCAATAACCAGATAGGTTTTACAACACTTCCTGAAGACGGAAGATCTACACAATACGCTTCAGATCTGGCTAAAATGATTTTGGCACCGATATTCCATATTAATGGGGATGATCCCGAAGCAGCTGTTCACGCTATGAGAATGGCATTGGAATATCGTCAGAAGTTCGGTAAGGATGTCGTCCTCGATTTGACTTGTTATAGAAAATATGGACACAATGAAGGTGACGAGCCGGCTTTTACCCAACCCGGATTATATAAAGAAATTAAAGATCATCCGAGTGTAAGAGATATCTATCTTAGGAATCTTATCCGTAAAAATGAGTTGACAGAAGAAGAAGCCGATCAGATCTTTAAAGAATTCGATGATATGTTGCAGGAAGCTTTCGAGGAAGCCAAGAATGCCCCCGATGTCCAGCTTACCGGAGACCATATAGACCGTAAACAGTCGAAGCAAAGAGAACGTCAGGAAGCGCCCGATACCCGTTACTCTTTAGATGATCTTAAAGATGTGGCAAAGCATATTCTGACTGTTCCGCAGGATTTTGACGCCAACCCCAAATTGCTGCGAATCCTGGCTAAACGCCATGAAGTCGTAGAGAAAAATAAAAAGAAAATTGAATGGGGTTTTGCCGAAGCATTATCATTAGGGTCCCTTCTGAAAGAAGGCATACCAATCCGTTTAACCGGACAGGATGTTGAACGCGGTACATTCTCACAACGCCACTCCGTACTTCACGGAACGGAGACTAATCAAAAATTCACTGCTCTGAATCATCTGTCTGATGATCAGGCTTCATATTATGTTTATAACAGCCTGTTGAGCGAATTTGCGGTACTCGGCTATGAATTCGGTTATAGTACTGCCGCATTGGATTCTCTGACAATCTGGGAGGCCCAATTCGGTGACTTTGCCAACGGCGGGCAGGTGATCATGGATCAGTATATCTCATCGGCTGAAGCAAAATGGGGACAGCAGACCGGTTTGGTAATGTTATTACCGCACGGTTATGAAGGACAGGGCCCTGAGCACTCCTCCGGACGTCTTGAACGCTATCTGCAGCTTTGTGCTGAAGATAATATGCAGGTTGCCAATTGTACGACTCCCGAACAGTATTTCCATATACTCCGTCGTCAGGCTCTTCAGGATAAGAAGAAACCGTTAATCATCATGACACCGAAGAGCCTCTTGCGGCACCCCGGAGCCGTTTCCAGTGCCACCGAATTAGCCGAGGGCTCATTCAGGGAATTGATACCTGACCAGGATGTTAAGGATCAGGAAAAGATTGACAAAATTGTCATCTGTTCCGGTAAAGTTTATTACGATCTGCTTAAATACCGTAATGACCACCAGGCTGATAATATTGCTATTGCACGACTTGAACAGTTTTATCCATTCCCTGACAGGGACATCCAGAACATGTTCAAAGATTACAGCCATGTGAAAGATATCATTTGGTGTCAGGAAGAGCCTAAGAACATGGGCGCCTGGTCATTTGTCAATCATCTGATCCAGAACGAATTACAGGGAGATCAGGAACTCAGATATATCGGCCGTCCGGCTTCCGCTTCCCCTGCTACCGGATCCGCCAAGTTACACAATGCGGAACAGGAAGAACTGGTACGTCAGGCTATCGAGACCAAACCTGAATACGCCTGATCAATTAGCAATTAACAATGATCAATGATCAATAAAAAAGGACCCTTTGGGTCCTTTTTTCTCGTTGCCGGGCTCTGCCCTGCAACGTACAGAGGGACACTCTGTGTCCACTCATAATTTACACCAATAAATGGTTAATCAACTATACAAAGGAACCCAAAGGGTTCTTTTTCCCCGGGGAAGATGTAGCGATTTCGATAATCAGGGTTCGTAATCATAGGCTTGTACGTTCCGTTGATTACACTTATGGCGATACTACGGAAGGGGCTTGCCACACTCCGCTCCCCAAAATTTTTTGAGGAGATTACGTTTGCAGGGACAGTTTGGATGTTTTTATTTGTTGTTGACAGTTGGTCGTCAGTGAGTTGACGTCCATCGTGTTTCTTAAAAAATGGGTGAAAATCCGTCCAACCTTCATAAACCGTGTTCCACCTATCGAAGTCCGCCGCGTACGCCTTTACAGATACGGCTGACGGCGTCGTGGCTATGCAAACTTTCCATATGAACACAGCGTACGAGAAAATCTTTTATAGCGTCCGTTTCATTCAGTTTGTCATATAACAATCGGGCGGCATCTTCTACAAATTTTTGATAGGCGCCGTTCATCTCGGCAAAAGCCTGCTCGTCTTCCCTCTTCACCATAACCTGCGTTTCGGTTACCAACGCTTCTCTGGCAAGTTCGATTAAATCTTCCACATAAAAATTATCACCCAACTCAACCGTGATATATGCTTCACTGCGCTGACTATGAGGAATAGCCGCTATATCACGTGTTTCCCTGGCATGTTCCGCCAATTCAAATGAACAAGGGCAGGCACTGCTGTATTCAAACGTCAGGTGCATGAACTTACGGATATTACCCTTCTCATCGGCCTGTCCTTCAATGGCCACGTTATAATATTGATACCCTTCCAATCCCGAACGTAAACTATCCACGATCAAGGGATAATTAAAACTGAGCATGACATAACTCGACTGGCTGTCCAAATCCTTACGGTACACTTTCAAAATGTAATCGAGTACATCGAGATCGATAACCTCATCTTTAAACTTATAAAATGAGCGCATCAAACGGCTCATGTTGATACCTTTTTTATCTACTTCAAGACTGACATACGCATCTACGGATGTCTCAAGGGAAATACTTTCGCCCGATCTCTTTTTAAAGCTGAGGGGTAAACGGAAATTTGAAATCCCAACTTGTTGAATAGGGACATTCGCTCCCTCTATCAAACCTGAAGGGCCGTTCTGAACATCAGGCAAACTGGCCTTATATTCAGGAGTAACCGTAAATGTTGGATCATAATATCGCTTCAGATTATTTGTTGTAATCATACTCATAATTTGTAATGAAATTTAGAAAAACCTTATCTACCCGATGCGTTTACAAAAACGATTCTTTTATTTATTAAATAACAAAAATGCATCAAATATATATCTAAGTTCTTGTCTTTCTCCTCATTAGTCCGCTAAAACAGATAACATTACTTAAGTATATTATATTTTTCAACTAAAGACTTATCTATCATCTACTGGAATCATACTGATTTAAATAATTCTGATAAGCAGACTTTATGTAACCCGGTAAACTATTTGTTCAGATTGATAACACGTTTATTATTCATGAGGTTCCCGAAAATTGTAATACTCATTCCGTAATTAAAAACATTAAATCCCAGGATTTTATTATATATGTAACCAAATAGCAATATACTAATTATTTCATGTTATTAGGATTCTTAGAATACTCGACCTTTTATCACATAGAAAGAGGCCTGCTTTCAAAAGCAGGCCTCTAAAGAGAATTATAATATTCTGATTACCCGGTAAACGTTCAAAACATCAACATACCAGGTATCACATAAAAGTTACTTTTCAGGATTCTTCTTTCTTATTATCGGATTGTTTCATCTCTCCATTGGTATCATCCTTATTCGGCTTAGTACTATTATCCACGATTTTATCCTGATCCGATGAATTGGACTTCTCTGATTCTTCCTCATTTTTATCGGAAGTATTTTCTTTTTCCTCATCTTTCCTGGATTTTTTAACCGTTTTTTTTGTATCAGCCGAACCATTCCTTAGACTTTTCAGATCTTTCGCTTCGCTTAGGCTAATAGGATAATTACCATGTGGGCGCTCACCCAATAAAGTAATCAGATCATGTGCATCGAGAATCTCTTTCTTGAGTAATGTTTGAGCCATTTCCTCAAGTTTGTCTTTATATTTATTGAGCATCTCTTTCGTACGGATATGACATTCATCCACTATTTTACGAACAGCGGCATCAATTTTTTCAGATGTTTGCTCCGAATACTTCTTATTAAAGCCAAAACTACCATCCGGATTCTGTGAATCCTGGTACGACAGGTACCCAATCTCGTCACTCATACCATAAACGGCAACCATCGCAAACGACATATTGGTAACACGTTCAAGGTCGTTTTGTGCACCGGTGGATATACGGCCAAATATGATTTCTTCAGCTACACGACCGCCAAGTAAAGCACAAATTTTATCAATCAATTCCTCTTTAGTCATAAGGAAACGATCTTCAAGTGGTGTCTGCAACGTATATCCGAGTGCCGCCAGTCCTCTGGGAACAATACTTACCTTCAGAACCGGGTCGGTATGCTCGAGGAACCAGCTTACAATAGCATGCCCTGATTCATGATAAGCCACTATACGGCGTTCTTCCTGGCTAATGAGCTTATTCTTCTTCTCAAGCCCGGCAACAACCCGTTCAATGGCATCCTGAAAATCGACCATTTCAACTTTATCTTTATTTCGACGAGCTGCCAGCAGGGCCGCTTCATTACATAAATTAGCCAATTCAGCACCAGCAAATCCCGGTGTTTGCGATGCCAGCAAATTCAAGTCAACATTATCCGACATCTTGATCTTTTTAGTGTGTACAGCAAGTACAGCCACACGACCCTTAAGGTCAGGTTTGTCGATGAGAATCTGTCTGTCAAAACGTCCCGGGCGCATAAGAGCGGAGTCGAGCACATCAGGGCGGTTAGTAGCAGCCATGATTATTACCCCTTTTTCCGTGTTAAAACCATCCATTTCGGACAGTAACTGGTTCAGGGTATTTTCACGTTCATCATTGGATCCCATCATCATACCCTTACCCCGACTACGACCGATAGCATCGATCTCATCGATAAAAATGATACAGGGTGCTTTTTCCTTGGCTTGTTTGAACAAGTCACGTACACGAGCTGCACCGACTCCAACAAACATTTCCACAAAATCGGAACCACTTAAACTGAAAAACGGGACATCCGCTTCTCCGGCTGTGGCCTTAGCCAAAAGTGTCTTACCGGTACCCGGAGGCCCGACTAAGAGAACTCCTTTAGGAATATTACCGCCAAGTTTGGTAAACTTCTTCGGAGTTTTTAAAAATTCCACTACCTCCTCGACCTCTTCTTTAGCTTCTTCGAGGCCGGCTACATCTTTAAAACTGACTTTATTCTCAGTCTGTTTATCGTAGAGTGAAGCCTTGTTTTTACCAATATTCAAGACCTGTTGGCCGGGATTCATCCGTTTGAATATAAATATCCAGAAAGCAATGGCCAGACCTATCGGTATCAGCCATGTTAGTATCCCACTGAACCAGTCATCTTCAACTTTGGCATCATAGGAGACATTGTACTTATCCAGAATCGGCCGAATGTCATCGCCCTTTATCATTGTAGTGGTAAAATTGCGGCTGGTCTTCGAACTCTGCATTTGCCAAACCGTCTGTTCCGGTTTCGCTGTTTTGACCAAACCTTTATTTACCGCTTCCTGGCTATAGGTTCCTACAATGTGGATATTATTTTTAATTACAACATTTTCAACATATCCCTTCTTAACATAATTAAGGAATTTACTGTATTCTATTCGGTTGGGATTACCCGGTGATATAAAATAAAATTGAATCGCCAGAAGAATTAGTAATAGAATGACATAAATCCAAATAGGGAAACGGGGATTCTTATTCCCTTTAATACTGTTGCGAATATTTTTTTTATTATTATTGTTATTTACTGGCATTGAATCTCTTTACTTACTTAATTTCTGTCTGCCACCTTAAGTGGTTTATTCCTTGTATTTACAAAAATTGCATTTATTAAAAGCAGATAACTGCCTCTTACGTTTTTACTCTGTCATTAAAAGATTTCCGTTTATGACAACTCACAAGTAGAAAAAACGTTTAATTACTATATTTATTTGATTTAGTGTATCGAAAATTTCATAAACAAATAATTTACGGTATAAGTTACGAAAATTACACCGTAACTTGAGGAAGTTTCCAGATTCAGTTTAATTAATAGTTATTTTCCATCGTTATTTGCATCAAATGTCCAAACATCACCCGAAGCTGTTTGCATAACGATACCATCCTCATTTGTCCGGACTTTTCCAATCACCGCAAAATCTTTGAATACTTTGGATAATTTATCAACGTCCTCCTGGGGCAGAGTAAATAGCATCTCATAATCTTCGCCCCCATGTAATGCATAATTGTCTACATCCTCCTGCATTTCATCAGCTACTTTTCGTGTATCGAGTGAAACAGGTATAGCCGCTTCATATAAATGAACGCCGGCATTTGAAGCCTGTGTAATATTTTTCAGATCATTTATAAGTCCCTGGCTGATATCAGTCATGGATGAAGGTATTATATCATGCTCTTCAAACAAATCAATAAGATTGCGGCGAGCTATAGGCACCAACTGTCGTTTTACGACATACTCATAATTACTTAAATCCGGTTCAAATTCTTTTTTACCGCTATCCAACCAGAACTTTTTCTCACGAAGCAAGATTTTCAAACCCGCCAGGGCTCCCCCGAGGTCGCCACTTACACAAATCGCATCATCCTGCCGTGCCCCGGAACGGTACACAATCCGCTCTATTTCGCCGGAGCCGTACACACTTACATTCAGGGCCATTACATTCCGACTTGCCGTTATATCACCGCCTATAAGTTGTGTTTTATTATCCAGACAAGCGGCATTGATCCCTTTGTACAGCTCTTTTATCATTTCCACAGAAATGCGATTTGGAATGGCGAGGCCTATCATTATTCCTGTCGGATGTGCATTCATTGCATAAATATCACTTACCGCAGCCGTGACAATTTTGTAACCCAAATGGTGAAAAGGTGTGTATGCAAGGTCGAAATCGACCCCTTCAATATAGGTTTCCGTGGAAAGCAGGCTAGCCTTATAATCACTTTCCTTAATCACAGCGGCATCATCACCAATACCTTTGAGAACTTCCTTTCTCGTAAATATTCCGCTGTTCTCTATCTCTTTGATTAGTCCGTTTCTTCCAATCGATTCTATCGTTGAAAATTTTTCTTCTGACATATCAGGCTTAATTAATTAAGAAGCAGTGCATTCACCCACTGCCTGTAATTTTAAAAAAAAGGGCATGTACACTGAGTGTATATGCCCTGTATTAACTCAAATTGGAGTTTTTTTACCGAAAAACCATGAACTGTTATATCTGCCCTTTTGGATAAGGCTTAGTAGAATAATTAATTCTTAGAGTACCGGCTTTACGTAACTCCTGTTTAACATCGGTAACGACGCCCATTTCGGCATTTTTATCAACACGGAGGGAAACGACTAATTTTGGTTGAGCCATCAATTTATCATACATAATTTGTCTGATGTTAGACTTATCATTGATAATGGCATCATCTATTTGAATAGCCGTGTTTCCCACTTTATTGCCCTTTAATTTTTCCGGGCCGATGAAGATATAACTGACCAATCGCTTTTGCTCAATTTTCTGGATATTTTTAGCATGAACAAAATCGATTTTCACCTTAAGAGTTACCTCCCTTAATACCGTTGTCACCATAAAGAATATCAGAAGAATAAAAACGATATCCGGCATTGAAGCGGTCGGTATCTCCTGGCTTGTGTTCGCTTTCCGTTTTTTAAACGCTGGCATAATATCACCTTATTTAATTTTAACTTGCACCTTTATCAGGTTCTGCTTCAGATATTTTCTCGGGGAAATACTTTTTGATAACTTTTTGTTTACTGCTGGGCAGTTTATCAAAAGGTTGTCCATATTGCTGACGTGCACGTTGATTACGTAATTCAGCATAAGCCCCCTTCACCTTATCCAATACATGAATGTAAATTCTATAAGGCGTTTTACGGTCCGTCTTCAGAGAAATAACAGCTTTATCAGGTGATTCGGAAAGATGTGGATCTTTACCGAAGTTATCGATAAAGTTAACAGCTTTCTGCTGGATTTCGTTAACGGAAGCCGGCTTATCATTGACAAGTATATTTCCCTGTTGATTCACCAATATCTTCAGCATATTACGCTGTTTAATTGGAGGCGGTTTCTGGTTAGGTTTTGGTGGTGGTGGTAACACCAGGCCAATACCTGTATCGATATCAATCGTTGTAGTAACCAGAAAGAAAATGAGCAGAAGGAACGCAATATCCGCCAGCGATGCGGAGGGTATTTCCGGTTCTTCTTTTGTCCTTTTTTCTAGAAACATAAAATCTGAACTAAGAGATTATAAATATATTTAGAACTTAAATGTGCTTCTCAGGCCGATTCCAAGAATCAGCAGTGCTGTGATCAGAACCATTACCAACATAGTAATAATACCAGCCTGAGTACCTTCCTGTGTAATTGCATATGATAGTGCAAAAACAACGAATGGGAAAAGTATGGTCAGGATTTTACGTATTCCATATTTACCACCAATGATATTCTTGGATCCAAATATAAACATTAAAACCAGTCCTATACCAAGCATCACCAAGGCAAAACCGAGACTAAATGGCACCATAATTGATTAACCCTTTCTTTTACTTCTTTTTAAGGTATTTACTTCTTTATTATTCAATTATTCTTCGCTTGTTTGAGGTATATTCAAATCTTTACCTTGTGAAAGCAATGCCATTGAATCGATAAGAACCGTTGAGCTTTCTTCCATCTCAATTACGAGACGGTCAATTTTCGATACACAGTAGTTATAACCTACCTGAAGAACGATAGCGGCCATCAGACCACCGACCGTGGTTAACAAAGCTACTTTAATACCACCGGCTACCAAACTCGGGGAAATGTCACCTGCCTGTTCAATAGCATCAAATGCCTGAACCATACCAACAACCGTTCCGAGGAATCCGAACATAGGTGCCAGTGAAATAAAGAGTGATAACCATACCAAACCTCTTTCAAGGAAACTCATTTCAATAGAACCGTAGGTCTGGATAGCTTTTTCTGCGGCTTCAATACCTTCGTCTGCACGTAACAGACCTGCTTGAAATACAGATGCTACAGGACCACGAGTCTGTGAGCACAGTTCTTCAGCAGCTTTAAAACCGCCATCTTGAAGGGCTTCTTTTACATCAACAATAAATTTACGTGTATTGACGTCAGCCATATTCAGGGTGATAAGACGTTCCAGAAAGATGGCCATACCGATAACGAAACATATCAATACCGGCCACATAAATGGCCCTCCTTCGTTGAACTGTTTAACGAGTGCATTAAATATTCCTTGATTTGCACCAGCTTGGTAAAGGAAGACAACAAAAGACATGGTCATAGATTACTCCAATTGTTACGTTTAGTGATTAAAATCTTATTTAAGCTGCAAAATGATAGATCATTTTGTAATAAATGTCAAAGTGTGAAGAAAGAAGTTACCATAATTTTTTTTAATATGTAGAGCCAAATTCGTAAAAAATAACATGATCCCATGTAAAATATTTAAACTCTATTAATTCTTTTTACACATAATACAGCCTACACACGTTTCACGTTTTAAAATACAGCCCTCACAACAAAGCGCAAGGATTGAACAGGTGAACGTGCCTTAACAGTACGACCATCATACGATAAACTCGCTCTTATCAACTCACTGACCTTATATTCGGCCTGTAAATTCCATAACCACGAGTTTCCTACTCCGGCTCCGTCTGTCAATTCAAACGTTCCCAAACCGCTTGATATTCCCTTTAAATGATTATTTCTTCTTTTCAACAGCAAATATAACTGCATTTTATTGCCAAAATAGAAACGGCTTTCAGATGTAATGTTAAAAGCTGTTAAGTGGGCGGGAATAACCGGATAATTATCTTTCCTGCTAATTATTCCCAGTTCGACAGAGGTATTGACACTCCGGTTAATACGAATATTTAGCTTTGGTTTCCATTCACGACTAATAATGGAGAAATCGCGACTTGGTAAATTTTTGCTAAAACTGTTATGATTTGTTAAAAGCACTTCGTTCTCAAACGTATAATTATCCTGTAAACGATACCGGAAGTAGATCTTATAATCCCAGTTATTTTCTTTCGAAATACCTATGGCTTCTTTGTTTTGGCTCAGATTCCTCGAAACAGTAAACTTGAGATCGTACCGGGCTAAATCCGGAAACAAATGCAATTGCTGCCGCCAATAAATTCTACTCTGAATTGTGGTAGAATCGTTTCTAAATGTATTTAGGCGTAGCAGATATACATTCTGAAGACGATTTGTCGTACTTGTCTCACTGATATCAATAAGTGAATTAAGCTCTAAGTTATTAATTATTTGTGAAAATAGCTCATTTTTATTTTCTCTGCTACGCTTGAAAAGATTGGCTGGCTTTATAGTATTACGGAAACGTGTTTTCAAATCAATCACAGGATACAGATTATCGGATGGCACATATTGTTTTATATATGTCCCTTCATTGGGATTTTGCTCGGGAAAGAATTCATCTATTTGTTGTATCCCGTCATTATTTAAATCTTTCCATACATATTGACCGATATCCGGGCCGACTTTTATATATGTTTCCTGCAACAACGCTTTCCTTTCCGTACTTACATCATAATATATTTGCCCGTCAATAAACCGGTGCAACGGACTATAATTGGTCACAGAACGAACAAAAACACCTTTACTATCCTGCAAATTATTATTCACTTCAAAATATTTTGTATAATCCTTATGACGGAATGCTACTTCATTCCTGGTGTTAA
This sequence comes from Balneolales bacterium, assembly GCA_035267045.1. GTDB lineage: Bacteria > Bacteroidota > Rhodothermia > Balneolales > DATFMH01 > DATFMH01. The sequence goes on along the minus strand of DATFMH010000022.1, from coordinate 21,865 downwards.
ATGCCTCTGTGGGATTGAAAGAAAAACCATATCTTTGTGTCAGTGCACTGGCCTGCCTTTGAAACCGATCGTTCACAATCCGGTTATCTTTGCGATATGAATAGTCTGCATTTATTGAAAACTTTTGTCCCGCCTGATACGTTAATCCCGGCTTTAAATCTATATATTGTAATGAATTGGCTAATAATGTATCTGAAATAAGACTGCCAACACTACCCGGCCGTTGTCTTCTCGTTTCCTGTTCCAAACCAAATGCCGGTTTTAGGGTTCCGGACAAGAACTTAATATCATAACTGGCATTTCCATGCTGTCGAATCCATTTTCCTTTTTGATCAGTATATCCATCTGAGCTGGCAATCCGTTCGATATAATAATCTACCTGGGGTAATCTCTGTTCATGACTCTCAAAGGAAAGATCCTGCCGATCACCGGAAAATTGATTACGATTTATATGGCCATAGTTCAGATTTAAATTCGTAGCTTCCGACAGAGACCATCCTGATGCTATTTCCGTCACTCTTTCATTGGAAGGTCGGTTATCCGTTATATTCCATTTACGATCATATTCAACAGGCCGGGTGCGGTCAAAAAAAGCGAACCTTCGTCCCGTGTAACGTTGTTTTACATTGAGAGAAAAGACACCAACATCCGTTTTGGTCGATTTGAGACGGCTTCCTACCTCATAAGCGTTATCAAAATTATTATTGTCACCAATACTGGAAAACCTGTTTTTATCCAGGCTGCTTCCCGACCATTCACCATAAATACTTACATGATTTGTCGGATGATAATTTGAACGGACAGATACGATCTTATGGTCGATAGGAGGTGTTAGCGTTCTAAGCGTGTCATATTCACCGGATCCCCTCCCTACCCATTTGTATACTATTCCGTTCAATTTTCTACCGACCCTTTGGTATGATCCATTCCCGGAACCGACAAGGCTAAAATGTACCCGGTATACATTACCGGCATTAGCCGGTTGATTCTCATATATCTTATGGATCGATCCATTGATCACCGTATCTTTACGTGTATATAAAATATATTGGCTCTGATTACTATATTTTACCGAATCAACACCGCTTACCACCGCTTTTGATGAATCGTCCCCCGCTTTTCTCAGAATATTGATTTCTTTATCCGATAGAGATAGTTGAGCATTCAGATTATCACTGTCGGCTTCCCTCATAAAGGAGGTACCGATACTTAATTTACCGCCCAATAATGTATTATCCTGTGCTTCGGCAGCAATCAATGTCCGATTGAAATTTTGATCCAGATATTGATATTCAACGGTAATTCGTGATTCCGATGTTATAATTATATGATTGGTAAACGTTATTTCGCCCAAACTATAATCAATCGTATAATCATTTTCCTCACCTCTTTTCAGGAGCACCCCGTCAAGGTAGACTTTCTCCGTACCCGCCAAAACGATAATAAAGGGCTCATTATTAGCTCCCGTCAAACGATAAGGGCCCTGTACTCCATCTTTACCGATGAATTTCATTATTCTGAACTTCCCGCGTTCTACTGAAGCAGCAGCTTTATAGGTACCATAAGATGAGTTCGTCTCAAAATTCACACCTTGTAATCGTCTGTTAATACGTACAAAGGCGCTGCTATCCATCTGAACATCAATATCTCCTAATTGCAGGGCGCTTTTATCACTTTTAAACTGTATAAATACCTTATCGAATTGCTTCAGGTTTTGTGTACTTCCATCCGGTTGTATCGGTGTATTCTGATCGGTGAGTGTAGCAAGCACCGAAATGTCATTGGTAATCTGTCCATTCAAATCGAGGCGCAAACCACTTTCCAGTGATAAATCCTGGTTACTGCCAATAGTTATACCGCGGGTGAGGCTTCCGCTTTTTTGTATCTGCGCATTGCCAAATAAATCCTGACTGGTGTAGGCACTCCGAATAATCTTTTGACCGGCCTGAGTCGAATCGTTAGCAAGGCTGTCCGCTTTCGTTGGCCTATAGGGTTCAATCTCACGTTTATAATATTGCCGTTTCAGGCTGAAGGGCAGGATGCGATATCTAATAGTCACTTCACGAACAGGCAATGATAAACCTGTATCCTTCTTTAATCCCCACTGTCCGCTCTGTCTGTTGAAATGCCAATAACGATCAGGCAATAAAGAATCTGCGACTGTAACCTTAAGCGATTTTTCTACTGTCCAGTAACTTAAAAAATAAGTTGTGTCTGCTGTGACATTCTGAAACTTTTTTTGAATACCAAGAGTCGTTTGTCCCCACGACAGGCGTGGATAGACAATACTGAGCAGCATGATAATAAGTGACAAATGGTACTTCAATATTCGGCTCTCGGATTAGGCCATTGTGTTTTAAACTGTTCGCAACAAATTGCTTAATCTGAGATATTAAACCAAATTTACCGTAAATGAAAGATGATACCTGGTAGAACGCGCCTGCCTATCGACAAGGATGACATTGAAGAAGCGGCTTATCTCAGATTTTTAAAAATTGACGACGGACGGCGCGTTTCGAGAGATAAGATGTAAGTGAAGAGTGAAAAGTGAAAAGTGAAAAGTGATGACTCGTCCTGAATAAGGGGGATCGTTGTGTCCCTACCGGGCATAATGGGCACCCGGACACTCTGTGACCTGTCACTGAAATCCTCTTTTCTCTGGCGAAGTGCTGTTGCAGGGCCCGGCATCGAGATACCAATATTCTATATTCTGTCTTCTTCTGCTAATTGGTAATTACTAATTGGAATATAGCTGACCCTGATAGCTTTATAATCTAACAACGTTAATATGCCGCACTTCAATCAACTTTAGCAATCTTTTGAAAATTCTGTAATCCTTTATCGAGGAATTTTTCGAATTTTTGAGCAGCGGCATAGCCCGACCATTTGGCCAGTAAACGACCTGAATGAGGATCAACGATTGCATAGGTAGGTAAAGCTACGGTTCCGGTCATTTTGAATTGGAATCGTTGGTTTTTTGGGCCTTTTTGGCTGTCATCGGTATAAAGTCGGAGGAGCTTGAAATCATCAAAACGACTTTGAACTTCTTCTTTTGGAAATACATTGGCTTCCATTGCACGACAATTAGTACAGGTATAACCAGTAAAATCGATAAATATGGGTTTGTTTTCGGTTTGAGCAACCGTTCTTACCGAGTCATAATTCTGTCCCCAATTATCATTTTTTTTATTGCTGCTGTTCCCATTAAACTGATTAATGGAATAAACAACACTAACATCGGTAGCTTTCTTTGGTGGTAACCAGGCGTCCCATATGCCTAATGATGAGCCCAATAAACCTGGAATCAGATATAAACTAAATCCCAAAAACGGAATAGCTAACAATAACTTGACTGCTGAGATCGATTCTTTTTTGTTCTCATGTTTCAAACGGATCTTTCCTAACAAATAGAACCCGGCCATTGCGGAAATAACAATCCAGGCGGCAATAGTAAGAGGACGTGTAATGAAATTCCAGTTCCAGACCAGGTCGGCGTTGGATAAAAATTTGAATGAGGCCGCCAATTCAATAAATCCAAGAATAACTTTAACGGAATTCATCCATTCACCGCTCTTTGGTAAAGACTGCAGCCAATCGGGAAACATGGCGAATATGACAAATGGAATGGCGAAAGCTGTCGAGAATCCTATCATCCCGATAATCGGATAAAACCAGCGGCCGGTAGTTGTCGCAGCCAGGATACCGCCAACGAAAGGCGCCGTACAAGAAAAGGAAACGGCACTGATGGTTAAACCCATGAATAAAATACCCGCCATTCCCCTGCTCTCATTACTTTTTTTATTCAGATAATTGGTCAACTGGTACGGCAGGCGTAGTTCAAATAATCCTAAAAGGCTAATGGCAAATACAATAAATATCAACCCAAGCGATAAGTTAACGACCGGGTTCGACGCGAAACGGGAGGCGCCCGATGCCCCTAAAACCAATGCTAAAAGTAATCCCAGCAACGTAAATGTACCAATAATAGCCAGACCAAAAATCAAGGCGTTTGATACGGCCCGCACTTTATTGCCATCCGAGTTCTTGCTGAAAAATGAGACCGTAAGAGGAATCATCGGAAAAACACAAGGAGTCAACAATGCCGCTAACCCGGCTGTTATGGCAATCCATAAATACGATAAGATTCCGTGCTGCAGGTATGCATTTATTTCGGTAGTTGATGTGATCTTCGCTTCTTCTCCACCAGTAGAACCACTATTTTTATTCTTATCTATCTTAGTTACAGCTGCGATTTCATTTTTCTCAAACGGTTTACTGCTGACACCTTTAACGAGGATTGATTTCGTCAGATCTTTGCTGGTTGGAGGCAGGCACATCCTGTCATTACAGACCATATAATGAACCTGTATCTTCAGATTTTGATCACCCTGTACATTTTTGCTAAAGGCAACGGGAATAACAAACCTTGCAGAATCGGAATGAAGTCCCAACTGCATATTGAAGTTAGGATCAAATGTATGTTCCGGTTTATTTTCTTTAATGCTGTCAGCCAAATCAACATTTTGGGACAGAATCTTAAATGATGTTGGAACCGGTCCGTCCTTGCCAATATCCATGGAATACAGATGCCATCCTTTATCGATACTGGCATGTACCGTTACCCTGAAGACTTCCCCGGCTTTAACTTGTCCGGGAGTGTCCTGTATGGTAAAAGTAACAGGTTTGGGTATACCCTGCCCCATAAGCAAAGAAGGGGATAATGCCCATAAGCACATCCCCAGAAAAACAAATATTCGTTTCACGATGTCTTTTTAGGTCTGTTTAAATCATGATTCGGCTTTTTTAACGACCCAAACTTTAAGTTCGGCGTTAATATCACTCATCAAGCTAACATTGGCGATGTATTCACCAAGAGCTTTGATATCTTCCTTCAATTCAATCTTACGCCGGTCTATTTCAATGCCTTTTTCTTTCAAAGCATCGGCAATCTGTGCAGTTGTTACCGTACCGTGGATTCGACCTTCTTCACCACTGGTTACGGGGATAGTTACAGGTGTTTCACCAATCTTATCAGCAAGTTCTTTAGCTGCTTCAAGATTTAGCTCGACTTTTTTAGCAGCCTGACGCTTAACTTCTTCGATTGTTTTTAAAGCACCGTTGCTGGCCATAACAGCCTTCCCCTGGGGAATCAGGTAATTACGACCATATCCATCTTTAACGTCTACCACATCACCGGCATCGCCTAATTTATCAACGTTCTCTTTTAATATTAATTTCATCGTAAAATTTCCTTTTAATATTATTAGCGTATGTTTTCAGCTACGTAAGGCACTAAGGCAAGATGCCTGGCTCTTTTAATTGCTTTAGCTAATTGTCTTTGATATTTGGCACTGGTCCCGGTTACCCGACGGGGTAATATCTTACCCTGATCATTGATAAAGCGCTGTAATACGTCTACATCTTTGTAATCAATATATTCAACACCGGCTTTGGTAAAAACGCACTCTTTGTCTTTTAACTGACTTTTCTGTGGGTGTGCTGGATTCTTTAACATGATTGTACTCTAATTTGTTTACCTGGATTTGATGAATTCAATGAAATGTGAAAGTAAAAAATCACCTTTTATTTATGATTCCTCTTCTTCCTTAATTTCGAAGATAGAAGGTAATTCACCTTTCTTTTTCTGCTCATAATGCTTGAGCATTTTGCTATCGTATTTAAGCGTGAGATTTCGCATTATGTTGTCATCAATCCGCATAGTACGTTCAAGCTTCGCTATGAGTTCACTTGAACCATCAAAATAAAGATTAACATAATAGCCACTTCTCTTATTATCGATCTCATAAGCTAATTCGCGGATTCCCCACTCTTCCACCTGGTCGATTGTGGCGCCGTTCTCCTTTAGAAATGTGTTATACTTATCGACGATCTCTTTCGTCTGATTCTCCTCGAGAACGGGATTTATTATATAGGTAAGTTCGTAAAAATTCTTTTTACTCATTCTTTGGTCCTATGGTTGTTTTTTTATGAAACAGTCGTTAGTGTATCCAACGACAGGAGCCGATAAATATAATTATTTTTTATTTCAATACCAATTTATAGAACATAATGATGGAACCAGATTAGGCAGACTATCGCGGATTTTTTATAAAAGACGATAGCCCACGGACGACAGACGACATAGTACAATCTGTCAGCGTTGTAAAACCGGAAACCGGTTAAAAAATCAACAACGAATAACCAACAAAAAAACGACCTGGGTGTCATTACGATCCCGAAGGCTTTTAGGAGCGGCAATCCCCTTCCTCAAGGAAGAGGTTTTAAAATGTACCCTATGGGTACATTTGTATAGCTGATTGACCATTCATTGGTGTAAATTATGAGTGGACACAGAGTGTCCCTCTGTACGTTGCAGGGCAGAGCCCGGCAACGAGATAAAAGGAGCCAAAGGGTCTTTTTTATTGATAATTGTTCATTGAATCACGGCATCATAGCGGCTATACCGTGACCATATGTGTAATGTGCCAGAACATGGTATATTTGAGAAGGTACAATACCGAAATACAGCGTACCAATAGCCAAAATAATCAAGGCTACTTTAAATATGGTACCGGGAGAGGTAAGCGTAACCTCTTCTTTCCCTTCACGCATATAGAGATAAACCATCACACGTAAATAATAATACACACTGGCGGCACTGGCGAGAACGCCTACAATGGCCAATCCAATGTAACCGGCATTTATTGCCGCAGCAAAAACTTTGTACTTCGCTATGAATCCGATGAATGGTGGAATACCGGCAAGCGAAAATAAGAATATGGATAGTAAAACACCCATAAGAGGCTGTTTGAAACCAAGTCCTGCGTAATTCTCAACACTGGTGAAATCGAGGCCGTGATGCTTTTCATAGTAGGCGACCACACCGAAAGCGCCGACGTTCATCAAACTATAAGCGAAGAGGTAAAAAAGGACAGAGCTGTACCCATCAACCGAACCGGCAACTAAACCCACCAGTAAATAGCCGGCATGCGCAATACTCGAATAGGCCAGCATCCGTTTAACATTATCCTGAACTATCGCAATGATATTTCCAACGACCATCGTTAAAATGGCAATCACTACAATTACCTGGCTCCAACCGGCAACAGAACCGGGAAGTGCCCGCGTCAGGACCATAATAAGAGCAACGAATGTTGCCGATTTTGATGCTGTAGCCATGAATGCCGTAACTGTTGTAGGTGAACCCTGATAAACATCGGGAGTCCACATATGGAAGGGTACGGCTGAAACTTTAAAGAAAAAACCAACCAGTAATAATCCAACACCGGCCCAGTAAATAAGACCTTTATTAGTAGCGGCCCCAATATCCGTAAGATGCAGGGTTCCTGTTGCCCCATACAGAAGAGCTATACCATAAAGCAGGAAACCTGTAGAGAACGCTCCCAGCAGGAAATATTTTAAAGAGGCTTCAATACTGGATTTTTGATTCCTGACCAAACCGGCAAGGACATACAGGCAAATAGACATCGTTTCAATACCGATGAATATCATAACCAGGTTTGCTGCACTTGCCAATACAATCATTCCTACTGTAGCAAACAGCATCAAAGCATACGCTTCACCATAATTTGCATGTATGTCGGATAAATAATCTTTAGAGAGAAGAACGCAGAAAAATGTTGCGATCAGAATAACGAAAGTGCCAAAACTTGCGGCTCCACCGTATGCATACATTCCCGAGAACGCTTCCCCCGACGGCATTGTCAGATCTATAATGCTCACGATACCGGCTGCTAAAACAGCAAGTACCGAAACCCAGTAAATGCTCTTCGAATCATCCGAAAAAGCATCGATCATCATATTGACCAGGCCGCCAACTGCAACTATTATTGCGGGTAGAATAGTTGTTAAATCGTGTACAATTTCCATTTATCTTACTTGTTATAAATTGTTTCTATGGATTTAGCTAATTCAACATCCTTTTGTGTAATTTTATCCCCGGCATCGTGAGTTGTTAATCCAATTTCCACCTTGTTATACACGTTAAATAATTCGGGATGATGTTGCAGCGCCTCCGCTTCAAACGCAATGCGCATGATGAATGATGCCGCTTCTTTAAAGTTGTTGAACTTAAATTCTTTTTTAAGTTTGTCAGATTCTACATTCCATCCTTCTAAAGATTCAAGTTCTGATTTAATTTGTTCTTCAGATAATGGCTTCGACATAATTACTTGATATTATTTTCTGCAATTTTACTAGTGATATCATACATCCGGCTTGCCCACTCAGGTAATTCAGAACTTTTAGCATTCTGACGTATAGCCATTGCTTTATTCTTAGATCCTTGCAACAACTCACTCACCTGTTTTTCTGAATAACGGGTAAATGTACTCGGATGTATTCCAATCCAAAACATTAAAATAACCAACGGAATAAGCAAACCGATTTCCCTGGCATTCAGGTCTATCAATGATTTGTTTTTTTCATTCGTTATAGGACCAAACAAAACTCTGCGGTACATCCATAACATATATGCAGCTGCAAGTACAACTCCCATAGCAGCAAAAATTGTGAATGCGTGAGAACCCAATACGGTTGAACCGAAGGATCCCGTTAATATCAAAAACTCACCGACAAACCCGTTCAATCCGGGTAACCCGATGGATGCCAGGGTCGCTATCATGAACATTAAGGCAAATATCGGGACTACTCTGGCTATTCCACCATATTCCGAGATCTCACGAGTATGGCGTCGATCGTAGATCATACCGACAATAAGGAATAAAGCGCCGGTAGAAAGACCGTGATTGATCATCTGAATGATGGACCCCTGAACGGAAATCGTTGTCATAGCAAATATACCCAATACCACAAATCCAAGGTGACTTACCGAGGAATAGGCAACCAGCTTTTTGACATCTTTTTGTACCATAGCAACGAGCGCTCCGTAAATAATCCCTATGATTGCCAATATGGCCAGATAGGGAGCAAACGTCATGGATGCATTTGGGAATAACGGCAGACAGAATCTCAATAATCCGTAAGTCCCCATCTTCAGCATAATAGCCGCCAGAACAACAGATCCGGCTGTAGGGGCTTCGGTGTGGGCATATGGCAGCCATGTGTGAAATGGGAATAATGGCACTTTAATACAAAATGCCAAGGCAAAAGCCAGGAATAGATAGGTCTGCTGCACTAACCCGATATGGAATGCCGGGCTCGCAAGAATTCGCCAATCGGTAGTAAATACTCCGTGATTGACGGCATTACCGGCATAATAGCCTAAATAAATCAGGCCGACCAACATGATCAGGGAACCAAATAAAGTGTAAATGAAAAACTTTATGGTTGCCGTTATGCGCTCTTTACCACCCCATATTCCAATCAGGAAATACATGGGTATTAAGCTCAGCTCAAAAAAGATGTAAAAAACGAATAAATCCAGGGCGGCAAATACTCCGAGGGAAGCTGTTTGCAGAATCATCAGCATCGCAAAGAAACCTTTGACGTGTTTGGAAACAGAGTTCCATGCCGATAAAACTACAATTGGCCCAAATAAAGTCGTCAGCATAAAAAGAAGCAGACTCAATCCATCCAGTCCCATGATATATTTAATATCGAGGCCGGGAAGCCAGGCTCCGCTCTGCGAAACGTATTGCTGGACGCCGGAACTTGAGGCGTCGAAGTTGAGCATAAGCGGTAAAGAAATAATAAATGTAGCGAGTGTGGCAATGAAACTGACCCATTTGACCTGTTTGTCTGTTTTGGCCAGTAAGATGCCTATCAACCCAGCTAAAGGTAAATAAATGGTAAAATTTAATAACGTACTCATTGTGTGAATTTCGTGATTATCAAAGTATCAGAATTCCTAATACAATTATTACACCAAGAACCATTATCAAGGCGTAGTTCTGAGTTACCCCTGTTTGAATATAACGGAAGATACTGCCAAATAACCGGATGATACCGCCGACAGCATTCACTATGCCGTCAACAACTTTCATATCGAAAACGGCTAATACTTTATCGGAAAATTTGACAACCGGATTGACAACATAGCCTTCGTATGCTTCATCAAAATTATATTTATCGGCCCATAATTGATAAAGGCCCCCAAATCTTTTTGCCAGCATAGCATCCGATGCTTCCACTTTATCATCGGAATACATCTTATAAGCAATAATGGCTGCTCCAACAGCCAGGATGATGGATATCAACATAAGAATCCATTCTGTTCCCACTGATGCATGAGAAGAAACAGTAGCTGTCACATTTTCAAGCCAGTTATGAAGTACATTTATATGAGCTTCACTGCCAAATGTTTCCGCCCAAAACTCCGGAAGGCCTATAAAACCACCAATAGCCGATAGAATACCGAGAATCCAGAGAGGTACGGTCATATTCCAGCCGTTTTCTTCCAAATATTGTTCTGCATTCTCTGCTCCCTTGACTCTCTTAGGCAGTTTGAAAGTCCCGTGAAAAGTACCAATGGTAAGACGGAACATATAGAAACCTGTTAAAAAGGCAGTAATCATACCAATACCCCATACGGCGAAATACATCCCCTGGGCGTATTGTCCGAGACCGGCATTAAAAGCAAAAGCAAGCACTTCATCTTTAGAGAAGAAACCTGCAAAAATCGGTATTCCCGAAATGGCCAGTGTGGCAAGCATGAACGTCCAGTAAGTAGAGGGCATATATTTTTTAAGCCCACCCATATTCCGCATATCCTGCGGATCGAAATCAACATGCTCCCCATTATGTTCCAGTTTATGCTCAACCCTGTGCATACTTGTGATAACAGAGCCGGCTCCGAGGAACAAGAGGCCTTTGAAAAAGGCGTGTGTAATAAGATGGAACATGGCAGCCGCATACCCGCCGGCACCCAATGCCAGGAACATGTAACCGAGCTGCGAAACCGTTGAATAAGCCAGCACACGTTTTATATCCTGTTGTGTGATAGCTATAGTTGCAGCAACAAGGGCTGTCACACCACCAATTACAGCAACAACCAGCATAACAGAAGGTACAAGTGTATACAGGAATGATAACCGGGAAATCAGATAGACCCCGGAAGTTACCATCGTGGCGGCGTGGATAAGTGAAGAGACCGGAGTCGGGCCTGCCATGGCATCAGGCAGCCAGACAAACAACGGTATCTGTGCACTTTTACCGGTCGCGCCAACCAACATCAATATGGTGATCCAGAATGCTGCATTATGAGGGATATTATGGACATTTTTCAGGATTACCCCGAAATCGAGGCTCCCTACTGCCTGATAAAGCATAAACATCGCTATCAGGAAAGCAAAATCTCCAACCCTGTTATAAAGAAAAGCTTTTTTGGCAGCAATAGCCTTAGACATATCTTCATACCAGAATCCGATAAGAAGGAAGGAACAAAGTCCGACTCCCTCCCATCCGAGGAAAAGGAGCAGAACATTACTACCCATTACCAGGTTCAACATGGCGAAGATAAAGAGGTTCATATAGGCAAAAAACTTCCAATAACCTCTGTCGTCTGCCATATACCCCATCGAATACAAATGGATGAGTGACCCCACCCCTGTTACGACCATTACCATAACAATGGAAAGCGGGTCAATACGGTATGCTATATCCGTTGAGAAATGTCCGGCCTTGATCCAGGTGAACAAATGAACAACAATGGGTTCGGAATCCGAACTCATATTGATGAATAGCAATACCGCTATGATGAATGGTATAAATACGGCGAGAGTAGACAGGCCGCCAATAAATGCTTTGTGTTTTCGATACGACTTTGACTTGAGTCCTATCAGGCCATTAATTAGAAATCCCAAAAGTGGGATGGCTACAATAAAAGGTATTAAATCGCTATACGGATTCATCGAGCTATACTCTTAATTTTTTTAAACTCAAATCCTTTTTTGCAAAAATGGCTGCCACTCACTGGCTTAACCATTTTTATACACCGGATTACGGCTGTAAATTATTTCAATGATTTTATGAAGATCAAAGATACAAAAAAGTGCAGGAACTTAAAGCCCTAATCACAAACTTTGTAACTTTGACCTCTGTAACATGTTCAAAGGTAGACTCAATCTGACAAATTTTCACCTAACTTTTAAATTTAGATAAATTAATTTAACATTCTTTGCAATTCATGTGTGTTTTTTACCTGTTTTGAATTTTGAAACATACTTTCTTCTCTTATTTTTATGCACATTAATTTATTATTAAATCATTTTTAAGTACAAGGAGGACATTGGTGACTTCAAAAAAATGGTCCAGGTTTTTGCTTAAAACGATCCCATTTTTCATGTTTTTGTTTACGAATTCTCTTGCTTTCGGCCAGGAAGCAGCGAATCATGGTGGGTACAATGGAGCAGAACTGAGTTTACTATGGACAATTCCATTTATTGGAATATTATTATCTATTGCATTATTTCCCCTTTTTGCACCCGATTTCTGGGAACATCATTTCGGTAAAGTATCGGCGGGTTGGAGTTTGGTAATTATTCTACCTATGATCATTGAATTTGGTTTGCACGTAACACTATTTGAAGTTTTACATACCTATTTACTCGAATATTTTCCCTTTATTATCCTGTTATTAGCATTATTTACAATCGCGGGTGGCGTCAGGATTACAGGAGAATTATCCGGCAGCCCCGGTGTTAATACTCTCTTGTTGTTAATAGGTACCATTCTGGCAAGCTGGATGGGAACAACAGGTGCGGCAATGTTAATGATTCGACCGGTATTACGTGCTAATGAGTGGCGAAAACACAAGATACATACGGTTATATTCTTCATATTTCTTGTTGCCAACATCGGTGGTGCTCTTACCCCCCTTGGTGATCCTCCTTTATTCCTTGGATTCTTACAAGGCGTACATTTCTTCTGGACAACAGAACACTTGTTTCTTGAGATGACCTTTGTTGTCTCTATTCTTCTCGTACTCTATTACTTTTGGGATAGAGCAGCTTACAAGAAAGAGACAAGTAAACCCCCCGAAAGTAATGGTGAAAAAATCGGTATCGAAGGATCGTTCAACCTTCTGCTTTTACTCGGTGTCGTTGGAGCCGTATTATTTTCCGGATTCGTAAAACTGGGTGATTTCACTATTTATGGAATTCATATCCCCATCCAGAATGAAATACGTGATATTGCCATGTTGGTTCTGGCTTATGCCAGTTGGAAGTTCACTCCAAAAGAGAGTCGTGCCGCCAACGGATTTGATTGGTTCCCAATCATTGAGGTGGGTAAATTATTTGCCGGTATCTTTATCACTATCATTCCTGCAATAGCCATATTGAGAGCGGGAGAATCCGGCGCGCTGGGTTCTGTTGTTAAGCTGGTAACACATCCCGATGGTAGTCCGAATGATCATATGTATTTTTGGATTACGGGTTTGTTATCATCATTCCTGGATAATACACCAACCTATCTTGTGTTCTTTAACACGGCCGGCGGACATGCTGCCGAATTGATGACAACTTACGCGTCTACCCTGGTTGCCATATCTTGCGGCGCGGTATTCATGGGAGCTAACTCCTATATCGGAAATGCACCCAATTTTATGGTAAAATCGATAGCAGAGTCAGATGGAGTAGATATGCCATCATTCCTGGGATATATGAAATGGTCGGCTGGAATATTAATCCCGACTTTTATTGTATTCTCATTGATCTTTCCTTACATCGAAAAAGCAATGGAGGTATTGCTCTCTTAGACTGATTTATCTTGCTTTGATAAAAAAAGGGACGGTTACATCGATTGTCCCTTTTTTTATATGCTGTCAATTTTCAAAAATCTGTGGTCAGCTTTTCAATTAACGTGAGGTTCGTTTAAGCTTATAATCCATCTACTTAATAAAAGTAGCTGTTACATTAGATTATTCTATGACCACCGACGACAGAGAAATGCCCTGATATTAAGTAACCATTATTTATTCTGTAAAACCATATAATCAACATGAGTTCGGTATCGGAATCATGCTTTATGCATCAAAACAGCTCTGTGTTGTCGGTGGTCAGTCGTCCGTCGTCAAGATATGTTATATTTTCACAGGTCGTATTCTCAATGTAAATATTACAACTCTGCAATTCTTATCCAAACCTCACGATAAATACCGTTAAAAAGGGTTCTAAAAGAATCATGAGTAAACATTATGAAAGCCCGGAGATCATATAGATCTGCCGGGCTTTTTTGTACTGGGGGAATAGGATTTGAAAAAGGAATAACGTATAAATCACTAACCCAAAAGATTAACTAACCCGGTGTATCTCATACAAACCTAATGTAGATATGAGTTGGTTTATATATGGTTGGTACAACTAACCCTTATTAATAAGATGCATCAATCAATAAAAACTTACAAAATTATTTCAGTAATAGAAGATAACAGGAAAATGATTGCAGACAATATCATATAAATTGTTATCTGTCGTTTTGCATTTTTTTGATACAGTGCCGGCAATTACTGAAACCATCCCAGTGTGCATATGTAATATTAGTGTATGGTTTTTCGAAGCCTTCGTTGATAATTTCATCGATCCCGCACTGGTTTTTTTCGTTGTCAAGATCATGTACTACCATCGAATTTTTGTCAGCAAGAAATTTTTCGCCATTCATTTTTCCGTCAAAACGTCTCATGGGAATTAAATTATGATACAAAAAATCAAATATATATAGATTTATATTTGTTAAAATTAGATATCAAAATTCATGAACTCAATTTTGCAAAGCCTTCTTATGGTTAGTTCTAATAAAAGTATCTATATAAATCAATATATTCCTAATAGGTTATATTGTTTATAAGTTTATTATGAAAAAAACTTACAGATATGATAATTGAGTTTAAAATTTATAAAAGATAGGTTTGGAATCCGAAGAAAACCTGAATAAAAAAAATTAAGCAATATGTTTTTTGTTCCGGGTATTTTAGTACACAGATTGCACTGAATCAGGTATTAAAGCGGAAAATATGAAACTCAATAGGTAAGTGTCTTTTGGAGGGTATCGAAAGTGACAGGTTTGTGCAGGAAATCTATGTAATTCGTTTCTGCTGCCATCTTTTTATATTTAGGGTCCGTATGACTGGTCATATAGATAATGTCAGTTTTAATATGCCTGGTGATTTCTTTTACAGCTTCGATACCGTTCAATATTCCATCGAGCATGATATCTGATAAGATAATATCCGGTTTAGTTTTTTTAGCGATTTCAATAGCATCTTCACCAGTAGTAACACTGTCAATTACATTAAAACCCAATTTTTTCAAGTAAGTTTGTAGTACGACAGATATTATTTTGTCATCTTCTATTATCAGAATATTTTTTTCTTTTCCCACCAAGTACCCCAAATAGTTAATTATTTTTGAGTAAGTGACATAGAGAATAAAACTCTAAAATCAATTTATTAAGTATCTAAATTATTATAAGCCAAAATCTTATGTTAGGTACTAACTATGTAAAATGTTAAGTGAAGTCAATAGAATTGTTAGGGTTAACATAAGTAGTGTTTAATATTCGTATAAGTTTTTATAAAAAAGGGGTAATATTGGGAAATTTGAATAATAAGCCTTGTTAAACCTTCTATATAAAAGCCGGAATCTACAATAGTTTTCAACCAAAAGCGTCCCATTCTCATTTTTCTTTTAAATCATAAAATATCAATACAAAGGGCAGCCCTTTTAAAGTAAATATTACAGCGCTCCGGTTACGTGAATTTGTAATAACACTGATAAATATTAATTTTGCCACAATGTTTTTTAAATAAATAGGAGTTGTCCGATGCCATTACCCATTTCAAAAAGTATAATTTCACCGTGGGGGTATTTTGAATAAAATAACCGAGAGTGAAAAACCTTATATCAGTGCGGATGTCAAGTTACCCGAAATAACCATTAAAGCTTTTGTATTGGGTATTGTACTTGCGATTTTGCTGGCAGGCGCGAATGCTTATCTTGGCCTGTTTGCAGGAATGACCGTTTCTGCATCCATTCCTGCTGCTGTAATATCAATGGCCGTTCTCAGGCTTTTCAATCAGTCTAACATACTTGAAAATAATATTGTTCAAACGGCTGCTTCGGCAGGTGAGTCTCTGGCTGCCGGTGTCGTCTTTACATTCCCCGCCCTGGTAATCATGGGGTACTGGAAACATTTTAATTACTGGGAAGTTACGCTTATTGCGTTATGTGGCGGTGTATTGGGCGTGTTGTTTACCGTTCCGCTACGGAATGCACTTATTGTTCATCAAAAGTTGAAGTATCCGGAAGGAATTGCCACAGCGGAAGTCCTTAAATCAGGAGAAGAGAGCAGTTCAGATGTGAAATATCTCGTTTGGGCAACCCTGTTTAGTGGATTGATGAAATTTTTCCAGCAGGGTATGCATATTTGGAGTGGCGTATTTGAAAAAGCCAAAGTCATAGGTACGAGGGGTTATCTTTATTTTGGAGTGGATGTATCACCGGCATTGGTAGCTGTGGGGTACATCGTCGGTTTGAATATTGCCACATTGGTGTTTGCCGGTGGTGTTTTCAGTTGGTGGGTTGCCATACCTATTTATATCGCTTCTCATGGAGTTTCTGCAAATGCTAAAGATGCTGTTGATGCCGGTTATCAAATATGGTCGGATCAAATTCGCTACATCGGAGTAGGTGCCATGGTTATTGGTGGAATATGGGCCCTGATTGATCTTCGTTCGTCTGTTACTACAGCATTTAGTGAAGGGTTCAAGGCTTTTCAGGAACGGGGTTCGGAGTCTGTCAAGAAAATACGAACCGAATATGATACCCCGATGTCATGGGTGTTGATGGGTATAGCCATATTGGTCGTCCCTATTTTTGTCATTTATCTAACTGAAATCAGGACACCCGGTATCTCATTAACAATGGCACTCCTAATGATATTGGCAGGTTTCCTTTTTTCCGCCGTCGCCGGATATATGTCCGGATTGGTTGGCAGTTCCAATAATCCGATTTCAGGGATTACTATTGCAACGATCTTATCTTCAGCACTTATTTTATTGGCGCTTATGGGTAGTGATACCACAAGGGGACCTGCTTCTGCTATCTTAATCGGTGCTGTTGTTTGTAGCGCCGCTTCTATTGCTGCTGATAACCTGCATGATCTTAAAGCCGGTTATTTACTGGGAGCCACGCCGATGAATCAGCAGATCATGCTTATCGTAGGTGTTGTGGCATCTGCTTTTGTGATGGCCCCGATACTTAGCGTATTACATACCGCCTATGGATTTGGTCCCGCCACACCGGCACATCCCAATTCATTAACGGCACCACAAGCCACCCTGATGGCGAGTGTCGCCCAGGGTGTTTTTGGTGGAAACCTGCCCTGGGATATGATATGGATCGGTATCATTGTTGGGGCATTAGTGATTGCCGCTGATCAGTATCTTAAGAAAAGGGGCTCCTCATTCCGTATGCCGGTACTGGCCGTTGCTGTTGGCATCTATTTACCGTTCGAACTTGATTGTGCCACTATGGTGGGCGGTGTGATAGCATGGCTTGTCAGCCGGTATCAGGATCGCAAAAGAGCGCGCGGTGATTTTGATAATGCCAAAGAGCGAAGTGATCGCGCCGGACTCCTTTTCGCTTCCGGTTTGATAACAGGTGAAGCATTGATGGGTATTCTTTTAGCTATTCCTATTGCCTATTATGGCGGGACGGATGTATTCAGCATTACCCGGTTATTCGGAATACAGGCCAGCCCCTTTGAAACATGGCCCGGACTGATCCTGCTAACAGGGATCTGTTATTTAATGTATCGAGTTGCACTTAACGCGTTTAACAAAAAAGCGGAATAATAGCCTGATAATATTAAATAAATTCGAAGGAGGGATAGATCGGCTATGGTGTATCCTTCCTTTGTTTAATGTAAGAAACCGGCAACTTTTGGGTGTAACAGATGAGTCCGAATCTTGTATAAACTATGTCTGTTCATAATGTGTAATTATATCCCCGAGTTCACCACATGTGATGTTTATCTACCCCATAATAAAACAGCTATTCCCGTTATTCTTATTTGTCCCAATGATCTAGATATATTGAAAAATGATATATTATAGGATGATTATATCCATCCATTGAGTAAAAGGATATTAAGTACCGTGTTTACATGAATCACAGAAGATGAATTCCGTTTCGGACCTGTCAGGTTTCCAAAACCTGACAGGTCTTTTTTACTTTATGGCAATGATTGTTGATCGATGTTGGATTACAACCTGGTTTAATAGTCAACACTAACAATTATTTCCTACCACCATATCATGGTTCTCCTGTCAAAATTGTCCTTTGTTAACAAGGATCTTACATATGTAACATTAAATTCCGAATGTCTAATATTATGAAAAGAGAGATCAAATATTTAACCCTTCTGTATGCCATTGTTGTTATGTATTCGGTTTATCCCAAACTTACTATAGCACAACAAACATATGTTAGTTTCCAGGTATTTTATGATCAGTTGAGTCCCTACGGAAGATGGGTTGATTCTCCTGATTACGGGTATGTATGGTTCCCGGATGTGGGACCCGGTTTTCAACCGTATTTTTCAAATGGCCACTGGATATTTACTGAATTTGGATGGATGTGGATATCGGATTATCCATGGGGTTGGGCCGCGTTTCATTATGGTCGTTGGGAATATGATAATGTATACGGCTGGTATTGGATACCGGGTGATACCTGGGGTCCGTCGTGGGTGGTCTGGGTCAGTTCCGGCGATTATTACGGATGGGCGCCATTGGGTCCCGGGATAAGTATCCATATAAGTTTTGGTATAAATTATTACAGACGCATCAGGCACTGGGTATTTGTCAGGAATCGCTATATCTATCGTAATGATATTACTCGTTATCGTGTGCGGAAGCAGGATAATGACAGGTTAATCAAAAATTCCCGAATCATTGACGATACCTATAGAGACAGCGGCCGTGGTGTAACGTATATCTATGGACCACGCAGAACCGAAGTTCAGAGAGTTACCGGACGCAGCCTTAAACCGGTAAAGATAGAAAACACTAATAGTCCGGGTCAAAATATAAGAAAGGACCGGGTTCGGATATATCGTCCTGAAGTGAAAAAAGACAATGGTCAGAGACGTAAAACGTCACCAACTGATGTAACGAAACGTAAAGATTTAAAACCGCCGTCAGAACGTTCGAGAACCCGTACAACGAAACCGCCACAGCAGATTGAAAAGCAAAAGAAAGATGATCGACGCCGGGATAGTAAGGGAACGGTAAAATCGAAAAAGAAAGATGAAAAGAAGCAGCCTGTCCGTAAAGATCGGTCAAAATCCAAAAAGAAAAAGGATGGGAAGGATCGACGGGATGATAGGGAAAAATAACTGATTACTGTGAACTGTTTACATGAATCACTCTAACACTTTATAACTACATCCCAAATCCATACGAATACCCTATAGAAACGGTAGCAGCACCGGTATGATTTTTACCATTAATCGTATTCTTTTGAATATTAATAAACCCATAATTACCCCCGCCCTCAATAAAAACGCTGCCATTCTTCAAATGATAGGCAAATCCGAGGTTGCCGGATATTCCCACATTAAAATGATGAAGTTCGTCCCTGATATTGTTTTTATTATCAAAAGAAATTGGCCCGTTTGTTATTTGGTTTTGTTTATCAGGATCAAGATAAAGGGGACTTGCCCCACTTGTTAATTGATGGGCAGAAATAAGATACCCGGCAAATGGTCCGGCGTCAAAATAAAATCGCCAGGGGGATTGGTTACCCATAAACCAACCGAATTTGGCCAGTACCGGTATCAACAGGTAATTCATTTTTGCCGTACTTTTATAATCAGCATAGACATACGGTTGATTAATGAATTGTGAAAATTCGGATGGCGTTGGCAAAGCTTGTAAACTATTTTTCTTACCCCCTTGTTCGGAATATTCAATCATCGGACGAATGGAAAAGAAATTAGTAATCTGAATTTCACTGAAAACAGCGAAATCAGAGGCAAATCTTGAGCTATACCCCGAACTCAATGGATTATTAGAGTTACCATTAGATAAATTGGGAATACTTATACCGCCTCTTACTCCCAAAAAAAATGATTGGGCGGAAATACTGATCGGCATAAGAAACACTATTATTATTATAAACAGCCATACTATTTTGTTCATATTACATACAATTAGCCATTATTTATTGGAAGAAATAGCATTCCTGTTTTATATCACCTACCTGTATAAATAATTGACTTCTATATCATTAACTGTATGTTTAGAATAATATAATGCGGGATGAGTGTAAGAGGAGTAATGCTTTTATTTGATAGGGAGCCATTTGAGATCTAAAGATTATTGTGACTCTACAAATCATGCTGAGATATGTATTCAACATAGAGAAAAAAGCATAACAAGGTGAATTTTACCCTCAATATTTATCTTATGATCATAGTGGTAAATTCGCTTCATCCGCGTTCTATTTGTCAGAATTTGGATTAGCGGGATTAAGGGATTGAAGGATTAAAAAAAACAAATCCACTCATCCCTTAATCTGAAAAATCCCAATTCAGACTGAAGAAAAGATGAAGAGATAATTACGTGACGTCATATCTGTAAAACCGGTATTAAAAATCCCTGCTCCGGCGGAGCTGTTAATAGACCTGTTTATTCATTATTAGATCATGATCATGTTTAATTGATTCCCAATCATAAATCAGACTCACAGATATTTGCTTTATTCCTAATCACATCCCCTAATATTTCATTAAAAAAGCATAAAAACAGGCAAATCAGGATAAAAGAACATAAAATGGAGGTAGAAAAAGCCAAAATAAAACAATTAATGTGGAATAATTGGAATCAATTATGATTTAATCTATTAAATGGTAATCAACGTTAGGTTGATGAAAGACGGGATAGGACACATTTTTAATGTTTGTGGTTATTTATGAGTCGGAAAGTAAAATATAGATTATCATATTTTACTTTAAGGCCTGAAAGTAAAATTAAATGGTGTAAGCGCTAAGATTATCTATCACGCTTAATGAATGAACAATCTGCTAAATAGGTCTACGGCTTTACTTTTTAAAAAGAAAACATTGTTTAAAACCATTTGTTCACTAATAATATGTGTTCACATAACGTGAACATGATAAATAAATGAACAATTACTTCAGGATAAATTTTGGACCTGACAGGTTTTAAAAACCTGTCAGGTCTTATCTTTTCTTTTACAATTTCTAATTGATAATTAGAAAAAATTAATCTATTTAGTTAAGGGGTGACAGAACCTGTCACCTTCTGTTATTAGGTTATGGCATAACTTAAGGATGGTCATTTTTATGATACATCATAGATAATAAATTGAAGCCATAATAAGATTGAGGTTACAATAGGGGAGTATTTTATGAGATTGCACTTAAAACTGTCGCCTAACCGGGTAGCAGTTCCATTTAATCATATCCATGATCTCACCGGGGTGTTACACAACTGGCTTGGCTGGAACGAAGAACATGATGATATAAGTCTGTATTCCATGGGCTGGCTGAAGAGTGGCGTTAAACAAAACGATCATTTATGGTTCCCCAATGGTGCAGACTGGCAGATCAGTTTTCATGACAAAGACATGGCCATGAAATTATTAAACGGGCTCATGGATGAACCGGAAGTCATCTGTGGGATGCGCGTATACGAAAGCCGGATGCAAATCACGCCCGATTTCGGCGGACATTACCGGTTTAAAGTCGCTTCACCAGTATTAGCCAGAAATGTCCGGGACGATTTTACACGTCAACATCTCACTTTCAAAGATGAAGAAGCGGATGCCGCACTGACCCGGGTGCTCCGGAAAAAACTGGAAAAAGCCGGCTATGAGACTAAAGACCGCGAAGTTATGGTCGGTTTTGACCGTTCATATCC
>DATFMH010000021.1:0-8775 GCA_035267045.1 Balneolales bacterium | reverse complement strand
GGACAACGGCCAATGCGGTGCTCATTCAGATTTGGACAGCAATGATTACGATGCTGATCCTGAAATACCTCAAAGCCTGATTCCGAAAACTTTCGGAATGGTGCCTGTCAAATATGGTGGCGTTTCTGCGATTAAACCTGTTTGTCAAGTTTGACCTGAGAAAGCTGCTGGACAAGCCCTTTGAGTCCGCAAGAGGGCGCAATGGCCCCGATCTGCTACAAGGAGTCTTGTTTGAATGGGGGGATTGATTTTCGGGCAGTGAAAAAATCTGTCCAAGACCGACAGAAATAACGATATTTCTTACATTCTAAAACGTTTTGGACAGCTGTGACTCAAATCTTATAAATGTAGATGTAGTTAGGGTTCCTGGGACAAATGTCCCAGATTTTCATTTCAGAATTAATAAAAAATATCCTGATTTTTGAGACTTCAGTCTCATGATATGCTAAAAATCTACTCCTATCTTTATTATTAGAAATATACTCAGGTAACCAGGTTTTTAGGAGGTAATATGAAAAGGGTCATTTTTTTCCTATATGGAATCATTTGTTATGTTGTATTTTTGGTAGCATTCCTATATGCGTTAGGTTTTATTGCAAATTTGGTTGTACCGAAATCAATAGATTTTGGGTATCAGGGAGGTACCGAATACGCATGGTTAGTAAATATCCTGTTACTATCATTGTTTGCTATTCAACATAGTGTTATGGCAAGGCAGGGATTTAAAAAATGGTGGACACGCATTGTTCCCAAACCTATTGAACGGAGTACCTATGTTCTGTTTTCAAGTACCGCCCTGATTTTACTGTTTGCTTATTGGCGACCTATCACAGGTGGGGCTATCTGGGATGTTCGGAATACAATGGGAGGTACTATTCTAACATTTCTGTATTTCTTAGGTATGTTTATTGTTTTATTTGATACATTTCTCATTAATCACTTCCACTTGTTCGGGTTACAACAAGTTTACCTGAACTTAAAAAATCGTGAATTGGAAAATCCAAATTTTGTTACACCGATATTATATAAGGTGGTCCGGCATCCTCTGATGCTTGGATTTCTTATTGCTTTCTGGGCAGCTCCGAGGATGACTATAGGTCACCTTCTTTTTTCATTGGCAACAACAGGTTACATATTAATAGCTATTCAAATTGAAGAACGTGATCTTGTTAAATTTCATGGTGATGAATATCGAAGATATCAGCAACAAGTATCTCAAATTATTCCAATGCCGCCTAAGAAAGAAATAGTAACTGGCAGAGCTCAGGAAAATTTTTCGGAGTAAAAATAAAATACCCGTTATAACTTATCATCAATTAGAGAAGGAGGCGTTGTATGATTTTTCATATAACCTATAATGTCACTTCACGCGACAGAGATAGTGTACAGGAACGTTTTAAGAAATCCGGGGCTCAACCACCCGATGGAGTAAAGATGACAGGTAGGTGGCACTCGGTGAATGGCAATAAAGGTTTCATCATTGCTGAATCTTCTGATTTACTAACAGTTGGTCGATGGATTCAGGAGTGGTCGGATATGATCGCTTTTCATGTCACTCCGGTTTTTACGGATGAAGAAGTATTGAGTATCATTAGCTAAATGCGCAAACCACATCTGTTCATCTGGAGGAGGTGAAAGGATGTGGTTTTGCTGTTGCCCGAATATTCGATCTTCCGGTAAAATAATTTGTATTTTGATACGACCTTACATGATTATTTTACAAAGAAAGATCACATGAAATATTTTGGCTTGCTGCTCATATCTTTAACAATGACACTACCATGCTATTCCCAGTCTTCACAAAAACAAACGTATTGTAATCCTTTAGATATTGGATATAAATATCAAAAACTGCATAAGGATAAACACCTGTCTTACCGTTCGGGAGCTGATCCGGTAATTATTAGATATAAAGGTTCTTTTTATCTATTTGCCACGAATTCAGAAGGCTGGTGGCGTTCAACAGATTTATCTCATTGGAAATTCATAAAACCGGATCTATGGCCCAAAGTTCATGTGAATGCACCGGCTGTAAGCGTGGTTCACGATACCGTGTTTCTATATCAATCGGGCAGGGCTCCTCTTTTTTATTCGACAGATCCGGCACATGGAGAGCTGAAGTATTATAATCACATGATGCCGAAAGTCCCCGATGCCCCGGGACCTGTGGATCCGGATATTTTCCATGATAAGGTATCCAACAAATGGTACATGTATTTCGGATCGTCCAATCTTTACCCGATATATGGAATACAACTGGACTATGCTAAGGAACTGGCGTATATAGGAGAACCCAGGGGGCTTGTCAAATTGCATCCGGAAAAACATGGCTGGGAACGCTTTGGTTATGATCACCGCGATACGACTATTAAACCCTTCATTGAGGGGGCATGGATGACCAGACATGCTGGAACATATTACTTACAATATGCCGCACCCGGTACGGAGTATAATGTATATGCCAATGGCACTTATACCGGTAAAAGTCCGATGGGACCTTTTACCTATGCACCTAACAATCCTGTTTCGTATAAGCCGGGTGGTTTTGTAACCGGAACAGGCCATGGTAATACTTTTAAAGATGAATTCGGCAATTATTGGAATACCGGGACCTGCTGGATTGGAGTGAATTGGCATTTCGAACGACGCATTGTCATGTTTCCATCTGAATTTGATAAAAACGGGGAATATCATGCCGATACCCGTTTCGGTGACTTCCCTCACTATATACCTGACAAGAAATGGAATAACAGCAAGTCTCTTTTTACCGGGTGGATGTTATTATCCTACAATAAGCCAACAACTGCATCATCTGTTCGGGATACATTTCGTACAAGTAATGTTATAGATGAAAATCCGAGAACATTTTGGGTGGCTAAAACCAATCATAAAGGAGAATGGCTGAAAGTGGACCTGCGGCACCAGGATACTGTTAAAGCTGTTCAGGTAAATTATGCGGATTATAAATCCGACATCTATCACAGTGGGCCATATGTGTATACACAATTTAAATTGTATGCCTCGAAGGATGGTAAAAAGTGGGTGAAAATTGCGGATCTTACCCATGATAAAAAAGACCGGCCGGATGCCTATATTCAATTGGAAAAGCCTGTTTTAGCACGTTATATAAAATTTGTAAATGTATATGTGCCAACCCGTAATCTGGCTATCAGTGATATTCGTGTTTTTGGAAACGGTAACGGTTCAATGCCGGGGACCCCGGAAAAGGTCAGTGTTATTCGTGAACATGACCGGCGTAATGCCCGGGTTAAATGGAGCCCTGTTAAGAATGCCGTCGGTTATAATATTTTGTGGGGAATACATAAACATAAGTTGTATGAAACGTACCAGATATTTGCCGGGAAAAGCCATTCAAAAGAGATTCGGTCACTGGACAAAGGGCAGGATTATTATTTTACTATAGAAACATTTAATGAAAATGGGGTTTCAAAAGTTAGTAAAGTGGTCCATGTGAAATGATTCTAAGTGGTAATAAAAAATAGCAGTGACTAATGTCGGTATCTACCGGTTATAAAATTTTTGTACTCGAGCAACTTGGGCAAGTGACTAACATTCGCTCCCGCAATATGTTTGGTGCTGTGGGATTATATGCCGATGAATTTTTTATCGGCATCATTGATGATGACCGGCTCTATTTTAAAGTGGACGATACTAACCGTCCCGATTTTGTCGAGAAGGGAATGGATATTTTTCATCCCTATGAAGACGAACGAACAATGGCATTTTATGAAGTTCCGATAGAGGTTATAGAGGATGTGGATGAACTCGATTTGTGGTGTGCAAAGGCTATTGATGTGGCCAGGAACGCCAAAAATCTGTGATCAGTGATCACAGATCAATTAACGATAAACAATGTGTTGATGCCTAAATAAGGTTGACAAAATTAATTAAGTATAAACTTTTTGGAATCGGTTAACCGATTCCAAACTGGTTCAAAATAATCAGGATATTTTCCCATTTTCTAATGCCCGGCTAAATTGATCCGGTCTTAAGTGATCCGGCAAGCCATGATGGGGCTTTTCACTGTTATAAGCCCTGACCGTCCGTTTGACTTCCCGAATCAACTCCTGCTTCGTGCGAATCCTACGATGATCCAGATAATTACGTTTAATCGTTCGATTAATGCATTCACAATACGCACTCTCCCGGGCATGGCCTGAATAACTATGGCGCATGTTATGCTCCTGCACGTACTGTTCAAAGACGTTACTGACATATTGGACGCCCGAGATCGGTATGTATGATCAATCCTTCCAGGCTTTGTCCCGATTTTAATGAGGCCCGGGCCTTGGCCAGGCTGTTGATTCCTGTTGATTGGACTTTGGCCTCTCCCGTTCAGCCGGGATATCATTTTTTAACAATATAAGAGATACAAAAGGTACCGTGTCGCTGTGTTTCCCAGAATACGTTACGCCCCTCGTGGGACGTAACGAGATATACTGGAAATTATCAACTGATTATTGTTTACTGTTCATTGAATATATACCGGTGTAGGAATTTTCATTGTTCGAACCATATCATTAAACTCCGGTATTTGCTTCTGGTAAACCGGCTTAATACGATTTAGTTGTTGATCAACATCGTTCGACAGCATATCAAATGAAGTTGACATCGATTGCGCCGGACGGGTGTACGATGATTGTATAAATTGTGTAATACTGGTCAGCATCGTATGAAGTTTATATGGATAATTCAATTCCTGCTCCGTTGCCTTGACTTTCGTCTGGATCAGGTGATCCTGAATATCGGCAAGAGTATCTAATATCGGCTGCGCTTTCTGCGTGAGTTCGTCAATCTTTGGATAATTTTTTAAGCTGCCGAGGAATTGTTTCAGTTGTTTTTGCGTATGTATGATACGGTTAATTGCTTCATCCGTCGTATTCAGTTTGTTATGGATTTTCATGAGAAGATCGAACCGCGCCTGTAAATCAGCTTGTGTGGCTTTATTGCGGGGATCATTCTTAACGACGAATTGTTGTGTCATTGTGTGGCCGCTAACAGACAAGCTTACCTTATATGTTCCCGGTACAACTTGCGGGCCGGCCAGTGAAGCATCCCATGGATTATTCTTACCTGTGCCCAGAAAGACCCCTGGAACACCTTCGACATCGGGGTACCTCAGATTCCATACAAAACGGTTCATGCCTGCTTGTGTTGTTAAGACTCCGGTTGGATGTTTGGCCGTATCAGGATAAAATGAGCCGTTGTAATGGACCGGCTTCCCTTCGGGTGTCACTTTATTCGAAAAGGAATTGATAGTATCACCCGACATTGTCATAAAAGTCAGTTTTACTGTTGATGTCGTGTCGAGTTGATTCTTCAAATTATAAAACACAACCGTTCCGTTGGGAGGATTCTCACCATACGTGGCACCAGGATGATGCCCACTTCCGCCTTTCATAAGATACGTATGTTCGGGCTGGAAGAGATAGTAATCGGCATTTTTTACTTTATTCGACATCTGGCGCAGAGGTTTGAGGTTATCCAGGATCCAAAATCCACGTCCGTGTGTGGCCAGAACCAGGTCGTTTTCACGATTTTGAATACGCATATCACGGACGGATACACTGGGTAGATTCAACTGCATAGGCTGCCAGATTTTCCCATCATTAAAGGAAACCCAAACGCCGCGCTCAGTGCCAACAAAGAGTAATCCTTTCTGATGCGTATCTTCCCGAATCACACGGGTGTATTCATTATCGGGAATATTGTTCGTAATATTTTCCCAGTGTTGACCATAATCTGTCGTTTTATACAGGTAAGGATGAAAATCATCGAGCTTGTAGCGTGTAGCTGCAACATATGCGGTACCGGTATCGAAATGAGAGGGTTCAATGATACTGACTATGGCATGATCCGGGAAATGTTTTGGTGTTATATTTTCCCAATGTCGTCCACCATCTTTGGATATATGAATAAGCCCGTCATCTGAACCAGCCCAAAGAACTCCTTCTTTGACCGGTGATTCGGCCAGCGCAAAGATAGTGCTGTAGAAGTAATTACCGTTATTATCTTTGGTAATCGGTCCGCCTGAAGGTCCCTGTTTTGATTTTTCATTACGGGTCAAATCCGGACTGATCCGCGTCCATGTCATGCCCTGATCGGTACTTTTGAATACACATTGTCCGGCTGTATACAGCATATTGGTGTTGTGTTTGGAGATCATGATCGGGAATGTCCAGTTGAACCGGTATTTGACTTCTGCGGCCGTGGCACCGGGACGTTTATCGTATGGCAGCACATCAATGCGTACCCGTTGATGTGTCTTTTCATTATAACGGGTCATATTTCCATCATAGGCGCCCCCATAGGTGATGTAGGGTTTATCGGGATTAGGTACAATGTAGCCGCTTTCACCACCGGCGACGGGGTACCAGTCTTTTGCAGTGATGCCTCTGCCATCGGTTCGGCTGAGGATACTCAAAGAACTGTTATCCTGCTGTGAACCGTAAATATGATATGGGAAACGATTATCAAGCATCAAGTGATAAATCTGTGAAGTATTCTGATCCTGTTGTGTCCATGTTTTGCCGCCATTCATCGTAACGGTTGCACCACCGTCATCTCCTTCGATCATATATTTCGGATGTTTGGGGTTTATCCATAAAACATGAGTATCACCATGATGAGTAGGTATATCCTTAAATGTCTTGCCGCCGTCAATGGATTTGTAAACATCCAGAACGAGTGCGTAAACCACATTTTCATTCTTGGGATCGGCAAATATCTTGTTGAAATACCAGTTACGAACCATCAACCTCGGATCTTTACCGACCAGTTTCCATGTTTTTCCCGCATCATCGGAGCGGAAGAGTCCACCATGTTTAGCTTCAACTAATGCCCAGACCCGATTGGAATTAGCCCCGGATACGGTAATCCCAATTTTACCGAGTACACCTTTGGGTAATCCCGGATTATGCGTGATATTTGCCCATGAATTACCGCCATTAGTCGATTTATAAATGCCGCTGCCGGGTCCGCCACTTGATACGGTCCATGAATGTGTGTATGCCTGCCACATGGCTGCATACAGGATACGCGAATTGTTGGGATCCATAGAAAGATCGATTGTACCGGTCTGGTCGTTTACGTACAGAATCTTTTTCCAGGTCTTGCCACCATCGGTAGAACGGAAAATTCCACGTTCGGAATTGGTCCCCCACGCATGTCCCATGGCGGCTACATACACCAAATCAGGATTATCGGGATCGATGGCAATACTACTGATGAACTGGGTGTCATCCAGGCCAATATGCTTCCATGTTTTTCCGCCATCGGTAGATTTGTAGACGCCATCACCCGGTGTGATATTACTGCGCATATTCGTTTCGCCCGTTCCAACGTAAATTACATTGGGATCTGACGGCGCAACGGATATAGCTCCTATTCCTGTTGTATTGAAATATTTATCCGATATATTCAACCATGTATGGCCGGCATCCGTTGTTTTCCAGACTCCGCCGCCTTCAGCGCCAAAATAGTACGTATCCGGATGTCCGGGTACGCCCGTTACCGCTGAAGAGCGTCCGCCCCTGTATGGACCGATACTCCGCCATTTTAATGCCTGATAGAGCTTCTCAGGATATACGAAATCTTTTTGAGATAAATTTTTCCGCCGGTATTGGGCCTGAACGGTCAGGATCATACCAAACAAAAAAAGGACTAATACAGTCCATTTCTTACTAATTCCGTTACCGGATGGTTGGGCTTTTCGTAACTTTATTGTAGTCATATCACTTCGATTTTATTATAAATAAGGATCACATAAGAACCGATAATGCTTAATGTAAAAATTGATTCTCCGTATCGTTGTAAAAGTTATTTCTTAGCGTTACAAAATGTAAATAATACGGTTAGCATTAAATATCAATTAGCAATAATCCTGATCAATAAACAACGGGTAAAGAATAGCGCAGAAATGTTCTAAAAAACTGCTGTCATCGCGAGAATTGAATGAGGCTGCCGAATGAAAGACGTGGCGATCTCCTTCCATAGTTTTACCAACAGCACTATCAACGGTTGCTTGATTAACGATTATCGATAATTAAACAACAATTAATAGAATTCTCTGGATAGTAAATAAAATATCATTCAGAACAGGCCTAAACTGCAGCCAATTTGAAAAACGATGATTTGCATATTCACATCATAGCCTAAAGAGCCAACGAAATAAAGGAATCCCTGTGATTTGGTTTGGGATGCGTGAGATAAGAAAACCGAGCGTATACCAACCTCATTCGTATTGAATTGCAAATCAGGACCCGGACAAAAACCGCAATCAGTCTGGACATCGTTGTAATAATAAGCATGATGTTGACTTTTATAGAATACACCCAAACTCAAGCCGGCTGTCGGTTTATTGAACAGCCTTTTTTGTATTATTATTTGTGTACCTCCATAACCATCTATACTAAAGGTTGTGTAATATTTGGGTACTATTCGAAAGGTAGCATCCACACCGGGATTTAAACCGAGAGCAAACGATAAAGCAAAATTATCAGATGCTCTGGAGAGGAAAATTGGGTTGGTGGCTAACGTGTACGGTGTATTCGGAGGATCAATATTATGGCCATAATTTACTTTTATATATCTCTTATCAAGATTTTGGGGAAGATACTGATAAGTTGCACTAATTAATGTTTGACTATACCGTGCCCGGTAAATTTTATCTCCAACTTTTTTCCGGTTAAACATAAGCATTTCGCTCATAGGGGCATGGGTAGCGCATCCCACAACAAACAATAATATGGATAA
>DATFMH010000020.1:0-3937 GCA_035267045.1 Balneolales bacterium | reverse complement strand
TATAAATACCCTCTACAAAATAAACTTATAAACACACTGTCTTAATTTACTTTCTATTAGTCGTTTATAACTTTATAATTTACTAATGGAAGTCGACTGACCACGGATAACAGACGACCCGGATTTGGTTGCTTGATGATATTTACTGACCGTAAGCAGATGGACAATGGAGGTGGACCGAAGACGGTGGCTGTCCCGGCATTATTGTGAAGGTTGATGACCAAATGGCAACTCGCAATGAACCTGTAATAATCCGCGAAAATCCGTGGCTAAAAATTTTCCGTTCTCCAGCCGTTGATAACACTTATTGATAGAACTACGGAAGGAGATTACCACTCCCGAAAGCCTTCGGGATCGTAATGACAATCAGCATGTTTTGCGTCTTTATGCTGTGGTGTCGGTTGTCCGTCGCCTATATCATATTTGTTCCCGGATATTTACCGGCCGGCGTTCAGGATTATTACGTGCCACCATTTCCCCTAAAAATCCTATGGAAAAGAATTGGACGCCCAGGACCAGAAATAACACTCCGAAAACCAATAAAGGCCGTCGGGAGAGATATTCGTTGTATACCAATTTTAAAATGGTCAGGTAAACAGTGATTATACCACCAACACCAAAACATAACGTCCCCAGTGTTCCAAAAAAGTGCATGGGGCGGCGATTGAATGTACTAACGAACATGAGCGTCACCAAATCCAGAAATCCTTTGATGAATCGGGAGATACCGAACTTCGATTCACCATGTTTCCTGGGATGATGATGAACTTCTTTCTCTCCTATTTTGCTAAATCCTTCCCAGTTCGCAAGAAGCGGGACATAACGATGCATCTCACCATATAAATAAATATTCTCTACAACCTCCCTGCGGTAGGCTTTTAAACCACAATTAAAATCGTGTAATTTTATACCTGTGACAACTGAAGTCACAAAATTAAAAAAACGAGACGGGACGGTTTTGGTAATCGGATCGTAACGCTTCTTTTTCCACCCGCTGACCAGCTCATAATCGTCTTTTAACATAGCTATCAAATCAGGGACCTCAAACGGATCATCCTGCAGATCGGCGTCCATCGTCACTACATATGTTCCCCTGGCACGCTCAAAGCCTTTTTGCAGGGCTGTACTCTTACCATAATTTCTTCGAAATTTAATACCATGTATTCGGGAATCCTCCCCGGCCAGCTTTTTTATTACATCCCATGAATTATCTGTCGAACCATCATCCACAAAGATGATCTCAAAGGTATATTTATCAGACAATGCCTCTTTTATGCGTTCGTTAAGTTCACGTAATGACTCACTCTCATTCAACAGAGGGATAACCACACTGACATCTATAGTTCCGTCTATATTTGATTGTTGGTTTGACAATGTTTTAATTCTTATTTAATTATTTCAGTATAATATATTTATCTGCCCCGTTATTATGTAGGGGAAGGCTTTGAAAAACCAGGAATTTTGTTCAAGATCGAGGCCCTATAACAAGGATATTGGGCAAAAGAACGGTTTTACAAAGTCTTCCAGGGTTAAGTTACACAAAACATAACTTAGGTATCAATGAAAAAGCTCTATTACAGCATTGGCGAAGTAAGTAAAATAACAAATATCGAGCCCTATGTACTACGTTACTGGGAAACCAGGTTCGATGAACTCACCCCCTCAAAAAACCGCGCCGGTAAACGTATCTACACGGAAAAGGATATCGATATCATTTTAAAACTAAGAGTACTGATCCGTGAAAAAAAATTCAGTACGAAAGGTGCAATTAAAGCCTTAAACGAATCAAATACAACCGATAACGGAAAAACGGAACAGATACCGGTCTCTCTGCAGCGAGATTTAAAGGAGATTAAGTTATTTTTAGAGGGTTTGCTGGAAAGACTATAGTCGTGTTTAGTACTTACGTGTTTAATGGATCGCGGATGACACGGACTAAGCGGACAACCACGGATTTTTTTACCACATGGGACACAGAGTGTCCATTTGTCCGTAACAGGACAGAGTCCTGTTACGAGTTAACGTGCAATCCTGTTACATCCCGCCGGGGCACCTAATGCCCGGGTGTCATTATCTCCTTACGTCCCTCCGGGACGTAACACCCGGAGGGTCACTCACCCCTGTCATTTCAAGCCTGTCGAGAAATCTATCAACGAATAAGACCTTTATCATGTTTTTTACTTGTGAAAGGCAATTGCCATAGTAGATTCCTCCGCATTGGCCGGATTGACCGTGTTGGGGGAATGACGTTATGATGTCATATAAAATATAAGCCCGATACTTTGTCTGACAGGACACAGAGTGTCCGCTCGGGCATTCCGGGACGCAGTCCCCGGAACGAGATGACGGTGAGCGATCCTGTGACTGTGGTCTAATCCTCCGACACAAACCCTCGTTACGTCCCTCCGGGGCGTAACGGTAAGTTGGACACTCTGTGTCCCGTCAACTTTGTGCCTAAAATAAAACTAAACGTTATTATTTTATATTCACGTTATATTAATATGAGTTCGTGACGCGTGACAATTAAATATTTTATGACGATAGACCGTCATTAGATTATTTTCAATAATCATATAAACATTATATTTAAGCATACATTAAACAAGAAAAATATTATTATGGAATTGAGCAGCACTACTTTGGGACCCTTTACATTATATACTATTGAAACAGGCCGTTTTCGTCTGGATGGCGGGGCCATGTTCGGGGTTGTGCCCAAAACACTATGGTCGCGATTGACCGAGCCGGATGATAAAAACAGGATATATATGGCCATGCGCTGCCTGTTGATCAAATCGAAAAACACCGGCCGGTTATACCTGGTGGATGACGGCATCGGAAATAAATTCAATGAAAAATTTGAGAAGATTTACGCTATCGATCATGAACACAGCGACCTTGTTTCCTCACTGAAATATCATGGTTATGAGCCGGATGATATTACGGATGTTATATTCACACATCTTCACTTTGATCATTGCGGCGGTACGACTGAATTTATCACCGGTGAGAATGAACCGGAAATTATTTTCAAGAATGCCAACCTGTGGGTGACTAACAGGCACTGGAAAACAGCCACTGAGCCCAATGCGCGGGAAACAGCCAGCTTCCTCCCGGAAAATATTGAACCGTTAAAAAAATCGGATAACTTACAACTTATCGATGGCCCGTTTACTTATGAGGAAGGATTATCCACGATCATTGCCAATGGGCATACACTCGGACAACAATTACCCAAAATCGAAGCCGACGGCAAAACCTTACTTTTTGCTGCCGATTTACTTCCCACGGCCGTACACGTTCCCTTACCGTGGGTGATGGGATACGACATGCAGCCGGTGGAAACTCTCACTGAGAAAAAAGATTTCCTGGATCGGGCTATCGACGAATCGTGGTATATATTCCTGGAACATGACGCGTATAATGAGGTTATTACATTGGCCCGGGATGGGAAGAAATACAAGGTTGCGGATAATTTGACCCTCAATCAGGTATAGATATTGACGACGGTCGACACGGCTTGCAGGCCGGGGTTATTATGACGGGACACAGAGTGTCCGCCTGGGCGTTACGGGACAGAGTCCCGTAACGAGATGTTTCTTTCCCGTATTCCGTATTCTTCCATCCCTCCCTCACTTTTAAATTGAAAAAGCTGACCGCTGATAGCTTTCACTCCTTTCCAAAACTTTTTTATTAAAAGACCATAAAATTATGTAATTTTTGCCTCATTGATGTTCCCGGATACTCTTCGCCGTAAACATTACGCAGTGTGACCAAATTTATTGAAAATATTCATTGATATATACAGCTGCTTAACACGTAACAAAAAATCCGATTTACCGATAATGAAATATTTCGCCAAACTGTTTTTTATTGTTTTGAGTGTTTTACTTATAGAAGTGACGCCCGTCATTGCCCAAAACGCTAATCTCAGTAA
>DATFMH010000019.1:0-5549 GCA_035267045.1 Balneolales bacterium | reverse complement strand
TTTTGGTACAAGAAACCTGAATAATCGTACCTAACTTGAATCACGAACACTAAATTGCTAATTGATCATTGTTCATTGTTCATTGTTAATTGCCGCTCCATACGCTATCTCAATCCTTCAAGACTTCTCTTGAGATGATGATTCGTTGAATCTCGGATGTACCTTCTCCGATTTCCAGCAGCTTGGCATCTCGTAAAAAGCGTTCAACATGATATTCTTTGGTATATCCGTACCCGCCGAATATCTGTATGGCATCCAATGCGCTTTGCGTAGCCAATTCGGAAGCAAATAACTTCGCCATGGCTGCTTCACGAGTAAACGGTTTGCCCTGATCTTTCAACCATGCAGCCCGGTGAACCATTAATCGTGCGGCATCTCCTTTTGTGGCCATATCGGCTAATTTCCATTTTATGGCCTGATAATGTGCGATGGGCTTTCCAAACTGTTCCCTTTCTTTAGCATATTTTATAGCCTCTTCCAGGCAACCGCGATTTACACCAACGGCAAGAGCACCGATACCAATTCGTCCGCCATCGAGTACTTTCATGGTGTCAATGAATCCACGGTTTAACTCACCCAAAAGATTTTCTTCCGGTACTTCCACATTATCAAAATACAGCTCGGTCGTGTCCGATGAATTCATACCGAGTTTATGAAGCTTCGGTCCATGAGAAAAACCGGGGTAATCTTTTTCCACGATGAATGCACTGATTCCCTTGGCGCCCCTATCAGTATCCGTTACAGCAAGTACTACGAAAATGCTTCCAACCGATCCCTGTGTGATAAAGATTTTAGAGCCATTCAATACCCACTTATCACCTTTTTTAACAGCTGTTGTTTTCATGTGTGAGGAATCACTGCCCGATCCGGGCTCCGTTAATCCCCATCCACCCAGTTTTTCACCGCTGGCAAGTGGTGTCAGATATTTTTTCTTTTGCTCATCATTGCCGGCCAATGCGATATGCCCCGAGCAAAGAGACGTGTGTGAGGCAACGGTTAGGGCCAGGGAAGCATCCCAACGGGCAATCTCTTCTATAGCAAGCGTGAAACTAACCGTATCGGCACCACCGCCGCCATATTTATCATCGTGATAAATACCCATCAGCCCCATTTCGGCCAATTTCTTAACAATATCATGGGGAAATGCTTTCTTCTCGTCCCTTTCCATAACACCGGGCGCAACGTGGCGCTCAACAAAATCGCGAACACTGTCACGAATTAATTGTTGATCCTCGGTTAGTTCAAATGACAGTTTTTTTTCACTGGAAATGTCAATATTCATTGGTAATTTCTCCTTTTAGATATCTGGAAACGCTTCCATATTTTAATAATTTCACACTTGATTATAGTATTCATGAACCTGATTCTGTGTGAATAAAAATTCAGAATTCATTATTTAGATACGTAATTATATAATAGAAAAGTTTTCTGTTATATAACGTTCGTTTTTCGGTGAACAGTTGAGGCGTTACAAACAAGTTTGTAACAGAATTTTAAATTACCGGAAGCAGAGCTTCCGGCTATACATTACAAAACAGAGTTTCGTAATGAGTTATCAGGGATGGGACGCAACACGAGATGTTCCTGTCCCCTCATACTCATTCTTGTCGCTGATAGGCGCAACCTCACAACACGGTTTACAGATCATTGTTACTTGATCATTGGTCATTGTCAACCGAAATTCCAGTTTACACCACGACCTTCTTCTGGCTCCGGATACTTCCACGTGACAGCCCCCTGATCGCAGGCATACATACACGTGCCACATTCAATACAGTCTTCGAATTGAAAATGAACTTCCCCGTTTTCATCAATTGTGTAACAATTGGCCGGGCATACATACGTGGTACACAAATGCGGACAGCTACTGTTGCAAATATCCGTGTCTACCAGGATATGTGGTTTAGCTTCTGACTTCCCCTGATTACGAAAGTTGACCAGTCCGAGGCGTTCTGCAATTGAAAGTTCTTTCATAATGATCGAGCTCCTTTAATTCCAATTTTTAGAAGTTCTGAATATGAACTGTATTTCTTGATGGAGTTCTTCAGCATTTTACTCGTTTTATCAGTCGGTGTATTATCTATGGTAAAAAACTGTCGGCCGAAATCACAAACGAGGTTAGGGATGGTATTAAACATCGCCGGGGTATGCAGAAAATGAACGGCGCTTTGAAATTGTCTCATATCTTTCATTACGTAACTTTTCTCGAGTAACGTACGATAATTCTTTAATGAGGCAGCACTGTAATCTTTTTTCTTTTTAGCATCGACAGCCGTTTGTGCAGCCAATACTCCCGATTTCATGGCATAATCCATCCCCTGAATGGCCTTACCTGAATTCATCAACAGATTGGCAGCCTCACCGGCGATCATGACACCATCCGCATATATTTCGCTGGGCATGACTTGCATATCGCCTGTTGAAACCACATGTGCAGAATACTCAACCGTCTCACCGCCTTTGATCATATCTTTTACGGCAGGATGTTTTTTGAACTCAGACAGGATATCATAAATATTCATACTTTTATCCTGTGCTTTGAGTGGTTTCCCGGCTTCTTCACGCCTGCGATTTACGGCTTTACTTAATTCGTTGTTGCCGCCTTTTTCACGCAAATCCTTAAGGCCTACAACCAGGCCGATCGACAAGCTGTCTCTGTTGGTATAAAGGAATCCACCGCCTTCAACACCCAGCGTAGCTCCCAGGCCGATAAACTCATTGGACATGCCGCTGAGCCCGTCGAGTTGAAACCTGTTTTCCAGCACTTTTTGATCGATGCGAATGATCTCTTTTACACCCGTTGCCACATAATCGGCCGGCACATATTCGGTTTGTAAGCCTATTTGCCGGGTTAACAGATTATTGACCCCTTCGGCAATGATCACGCAATCGGAATAAAATTTTTCTTCACCGGAGCGGATACCTATTACCTTACCGTTTTCTTTGAGCACTTCCTCTACCAGGATATCATTTGCCAGGAATGATTCATCGGCATAATCACTTTGCTCAATCGCATCCTGTACTTTACCTGCAAACCAGTTATCGAATTTTGACCGCAGAACGATAACCCCTTTATACGGGGGTTCTTCAAAATGCTCTGATTTAAAATCGATAGAAAACGAGGTATCATGATCCAGAAATGAGAGCCGGCGATGTTTGATATATCGCTCAAAGCCGATATCATCTTCTTCCCAGTAGTTTGGCACCAGTTCCGCCAGTTGTGTTCCCCAAAGAACACCACCGGATACATTCTTGGCTCCGCTGAACTCTCCCCGCTCAATGAGCAGAAATTTCATGTTAGCCCTGGCAAGGGTCAGTGCGGCACTCAGACCGGCAATACCCCCGCCAACGATGATACAATCAAATTTTTCATCTTCCATGGTTTATATCACCCCTTTATCTTTTTTACCTCGTCAATTAACACAGGTAGAATCTTGTATAAGTCACCGACAAGGCCATAGGTGGTGTATTGAAATATAGGAGCATCGGGATCTTTATTTATAGCTACAATAACCTTGCTGTTTGCCATCCCGGCTATATGCTGTATAGCTCCCGAAATACCAATGGCGATATATAATTGAGGTGAAACGACTTTCCCTGTTTGACCAATTTGTGCCGTTGCAGGGAACAGGCCTGATTCTGTAACCGCCCGCGAAGCACCGACAGCACCACCGAGTAGTTTGGCCAATTCTTCAACCATATTCTTGCCTTCCTCATCCTTGACGCCGCGTCCGCCGGATACGACAACAGGTGCTTCAGACAAATCGATACCCTCACCTGAGGAGCTCAGAATGTCTGTTATCGTAGCACGGATGCTGCTTTCATCCAACTCAAAATCTATACTTTCTATTTCAGCATCAGCCGGTGATTCTTCAAGATCATATGAACCGGAACGAACCGAGACGATAACTTTATCGCCTTTCGCCTGTGCTTTCTCAAGCAGTTTGGCTGCCATGATTGGCCGTTTGCCTTCAATTCCGCCATCTATTAATTCGAACGAAGCTACATCGGATAACACTCCGGCATTGAACCGCATGGCAAGCGCACCGAGAATATCCTTGATGCTTTCTGTTGATGCAAACGCGATAACGGTAGGATCGGCTTTTTCGATAACCGCTGATAAGGCATTTAACAGAACTGTATTTACGGGTTGTTTGAAAGCCGGATTTTCTACCGTATAAATTTTCTTTGCCCCGTATTTTTGAATTTCTTCTGTAAATGACGATGCATTTTCGTCCATAACAACGGCTTCGACAACATGACCGTTATTATCCGCAAGTTTACGGCAATGTGACAAGACCTCAAGAGAGGATCGTTTAATCTTGCCGTCGCTTATAGCGATGTTTGTTAAAATGGTACCCATTTTTAATATTTTTTTGATTTAATAATTTCCTGATCGAAATAGTTTGGAACTATCTGGTTTCCTTCTAATTAGCTTTGCAAAACCAGCGATTTTGTTCAAGATCAAAGCGTGAGCGACTTTGAAACCGCAACATATAAGCGATATGAGAGGATTTCGAAGTCGCGTAAATACAGATATTGGACAAAAGAACGGTTTTGCATAGTCTTTTTATAATACTTTGGCTTCATTATCCAGGAGATCAACCAGTTTTTTAGCTAATTCTTCGGGTTCTCCCTCAAATTTCTTACCGGGTTCACGCTCCGGCATATCTTCATAGCCTACGACGCTTATATGTGCTTCCGAGCTCAACCGACTGCCATCAAGTCCGAGGTCTGATAACTGTACCGCTTCAACGGTTTTCCTTTTAGATTGCATAATTCCTTTGAGACTCGGAATTCGCGGATTGTTCATATCGTTTGAACATGTCACAATACATGGAATCGATAATTCAATGACTTCCTGTGCCGTATCAGCCTGACGTGTGACGATTAACTTTTTATTATCCGGATCCATTTTGAGCGCTACGGCATTAGTGGCATAAGGAAGATCCAACAATTCAGCCAGCATCGAACCGGTCAAACCGGCGTCAGTATCCTGTGATTGTTTGCCCAAAGCAATGACATCGTATTCAGCATTATTCTTGAAATGAGCTGCCAGGACTTTTGCGAATGTTGCCGAATCGTATTCAGCGTTATCATCAATAACAATATGCGTTGCATTTTTAGCTCCCATAGCAAGAGCTTTACGAATAGTTTCTTTGGCTTTATCCGGACCAATGGAAATAACTTCAACGTCTCCGCCATGTTCTTCAGTTAAAACAAGTGATTCTTCAACGGCTGATGCGCTGTATGCATCTAACACCATACGATCTGTTTCCATGATGAGCTCACCGTCTCGAATCTTGATTGGAGCAGTTATGTCCGGAACCTGTTTGATACAGACTTTAAAATTCATAGAGTTAATATTATTTAGTTATTTGTTATTCGAATTATTGTCTAAAAATCTGTTAAGGAACCGCTTTTCTCTTGGCTATCAATATATGAAAAACTATTATCAGATACTTTCATTCCGACAGCCGGTAAAAGGATACAAAAAAGAAGTGAAAAGAGTAAAGATGATTTAGAACAAAGAATTTAGAATACAGGAT
>DATFMH010000018.1:0-9515 GCA_035267045.1 Balneolales bacterium | reverse complement strand
TTCATTGGTTTGGGAGCGGTTGTTGCCTCCGTCTTACCCTATGTGTTAACCAACTTTTTTAACATTGCAAATACCGCACCCTCCGGAGAGATCCCGGAATCGGTAGCTTGGTCGTTTTATATTGGAGCGGCTGTTTTTATCAGTGGTGTGCTTTGGACGGTTTTCCGGACTAAAGAGTATTCACCGGAAGAAATGGATGCTTTTGATGATGAACAATCCACATCTGCCAATAAAGAAGTTGATCATGATATAGTGCATGCCGGTTATGCCGTCTCCTTTTTAAAAACCGGATGGATTTGGATTATTGCCGGTTTAGTATTTGCCATTATTGTTTACTATACCCAATGGGAAAAAGAGCTATACATTTTAAGCGGGTTATTAGGCGCTTTCGGATTCGTTCAGTTGATATCGTCGTTTTTAATACGGCACGACAAAGCGGATACGGGTCTGGTTCAAATCGTGGTTGATCTTTACGAAATGCCCTCAACGATGCGTCAGCTTGCTTTTATTCAGTTTTTCTCATGGTTTGCAATGTTTGCTATGTGGATTTATTCCACAGCCGCTGTGACTCATCACATTTATGGTACCGATGATCCGACATCCGTTTTATATAATCAGGGAGCCAACTGGGTTGGGGTTTTATTTGGGGTTTATAATGGGTTTGCCGCTGTCGTAGCATTTCTATTATCACCATTTGCTAAAATGACCAGCAGAAAAGTTGTTCATAGTATTTCGCTTGTTCTTGGAGGATTAGGACTTATATCATTTTATTTTATATCGAGTCCTCACACGTTGGTCATTTCGGAACTGGGTATTGGTGTGGCTTGGGCGAGTATTCTTGCTATGCCTTATGCTATTCTTGCAGGGGCGTTGCCTCAAAAAAAGATGGGTGTATATATGGGAATTTTTAATTTCTTCATTGTTCTTCCGCAAATTACGGCAGCGGGAATTCTTGGCCCTTTCATCCGGCATCTGTTTAATAATGAAGCCGTCTATGCTCTTGTACTCGGCGGAATTTCATTACTCATTGCAGCTGTACTGACACTTTTTGTACATGATGTAGACGATGTTTATGCCGAAATACCGGCCGAGGAAGCTTTAGAACTGTAAATAGTTAGCAATGATCAATTAACAAAATAGGTATCTCGTTACGAGGCTGTTTGCCTCGTAACGCACACCCGGACGCTCTGCTTCCACTCGATTTATATTAACGTGAATTCGACATAAGGAAATTAAAGAGCAAGAATTTCAAGTAGACTGATGAAAAAGTAGTTTGTGGTATGAACCTGATCATCGTTTCAAAACGGCCACCGTACACGGTCACCCATCTACCGTTTGGAATCATAATTGAATACCTATATAAATCAGGTTATATTAAGCTGATTTATATATAGTTTTTTTTGACAACGTCTATAAGGCCGACACCTTTTAACGGTTAATTGTCGGAAGGTTTATCCTTGAACCAGAAGATGCGGTTTATGTTAAAACCGAATCTGAAATCGCCGGCCCAGAAATTATTTCGGGTATTGCGCAACATTCCCTGCATCGTCAAATCCTGAGCATTAGTGAAGAAGAGTTGAAAAACATGACCACCAGTTTCAAGGTTTAAGTCAACAGAAAAAGTATTATAAATACCCTGGGCTTTATTTACTTCGGGAATATATTCAATGGCCAGGGCGGTATGTCCGGTTAATTTATAACGGCCTGAGAGTCCGACACCGAAATAATTATTTTTTTGTCCGGCATATACCCTGTTATAATGAGCGAATATAGGGGCCACCTGCAAACTCAGTTTAGGAGAAAACTTACGTGCTGCCATCAGCTCATACATAAAACTCATCCTGTCTCCTACAGTATATGATCCCTTAAATGGCTTCTGGATGGTTGTAATACTGGCATTTCCGGCCATAGCCAATTCCAAAGGCACGCTATTATCTTTCATTTGATGCAGGATACTATATTTAAATCGGGCGGTGACAATTTTACCGATACTCGTTCTGCTAAGTCCGACAGATAAATTGTCTGTTATTCCATAATCGAGTCCCAAACGAACATTAGCGCCTTGATCGAGGCCGTAAAATTGTTTAACTCCTGAGCTGACTAATCCAAAAGTATGGTAAATAGACATATTCAAGGTGCTTTTATAGAGATTCTTTACAGAATTGGCCAAAACAACCGTTGGAGCTTTAAATACGGCTTTAACAGGTTTATTAACATGAGCCAGGTGAGGGGTTAATTCCTGGCCATATGCATTATGTGCCAAAGTTCCGGCCATTACGAATAGAACAATGAAGAGGTTTCGAAAATATTTACGTAGCATATCGGATAAATTTTTGTGTATGGAAATATTTTTTTAAATGGCGGTCAGCTTTTCTTTTTTTCCTGTAAGGTGGCTTTTATAGAAATAGCCTGTACTTTATTGACCTTCATAAATAAAATCTTCGGTATTTCGATATTATAATCAGGCAGTTGGAGTTTCCAGGCTGCATGTATAAATAATTGATGTGGTGATTTTTTTAAAATGCCGTTTACGGTTATATGTCTGGATACACCATGAATCTTGAATTTACCCTTCACGGTTACATGTTGTGTATCGGTTGAAGCCGGGTTAAATGGAGAGGTAATTTTACCGTAAAACTGGGCGAAAGGATATTTGTCTGTTTGCAAAAACTCTTCCTGCATGTGTTCATCGCGCAGTTTTACACCGGTACTTAAGGTGCTTAAATCCAAATAAAAAGAAACAGATGAATCAGCCAGATTCACCTGGCCGACGAGATAGTTCGATTTACCCGTAAAATTTTCCAAAGTGGACCGAGAATAGAACTGGGCATATCCGTGTTCTGTTTTATAAATCTGAGCCAGTACCTTTCCCGGACTCATAATAAATATGACTATGAGGCAGATAAATATCGATAAAATTTGGTGTAATCTATGATTAGAACTCATTTGTCGGTAGCCCCGTTATTAATCCATACTCTAATGGTATCGATTTGTGCCGCACTTAAAGGAGAACGTCCCCACGGCATTCGATAACCATGTCGTGGATTCGGACCAATTTTATCATATAAAGGACTACCGGTGGCATTACCGGGTATAATAACTTTTTTACCGTACTCTGAACTAAAACTGTTCATGACATTATTATAACTGGAGAGGTTCACCCCATACGCTGATCCATTAATATGACAATTGCCACTTCCGCTCCCACAGGTCTGATTGAAAATAACCTGGATATGATGACCGTAATAAGTGTCCGGTACCGGGTTTGTATTTGTAATATTATTATTACTGGAACAGCCTGCAGCTATGATTATGATGAAAACAAAAACCGTTAGCCCGGATTTTAGGATAAGCCTGGATATGCCATTCATATATTTATTATCTATAATACGTTTAAAGGGATTTCTGCACGAATTTTTTAAAAGAAAAACACCTGGTTTTAGGTCAACTTATTATTTCCAAATATTTTAACATTGAACGAAGGCTTTGTTCAGGATATTTTATGTTTCATCTTATTCAGATTGAATATAGATATACTAACTTTTACAATTTTTATC
Organism: Balneolales bacterium; assembly: GCA_035267045.1. GTDB lineage: Bacteria > Bacteroidota > Rhodothermia > Balneolales > DATFMH01 > DATFMH01. The sequence continues at coordinate 5,958 of DATFMH010000018.1, read as the reverse complement.
TTAGATAGTTAGAATTATAAGGAGGTTACTCGTAACAGAATGGTACGAATCAGGTAAAAAGAAGATGTTTCTGTTACACGTAGATGGATAACTGAATTTTATCTTAAGAGGAGAAATCGATTAAAGAAATCCAATCACTGTTGTCCGATAAAACTTCAAATTCTTAAAATATCGGCCTGTTATAAGTGGATCAGCCAAATTTTGTGGGAATCAGAAAAGAAAGCCCCTAACGGTTGTTTTCATTTAACCTTAATTCGATTGAGTTTTTTAAGATTCGGTAAAAAAGATATAAATAACGTTTTTTAGAAATCCTGCCTCCCAAAAAGAGGGTTAAGAATCCGGTGGAATGCAGCGTTAATCCGGCATGCTTTCGGAACATACTGCTTGATACTTTGGATCAGGCAAGCCCCGGGCAACAGTGAAATCCAATCGCTAATTCTAAACGTTAGTATGCGTGTCAAATACTTTGATGTGATCCCAGTATTGTTTGTATTTTCCTACAAAAGATAAATGAATCGGATCTTGCTGATAGGAATTCAATCCATCACGGTCTTCAAAAAAAGCCTGTATACTCATGGCATAATCATTATCCACAACGTCCCGGTCAACACCCAATGGACCGCCAGCATGCATGGACCGGACCGTATTAATAGCAGCCAGATCGGTAAGGATATCTGATTTCATTTTATCTGCCAAATCTGATGGAACATCTTCTTTCAAATAAAAATAAACGGAATGTAAAATAGCCATAGTTATCTGTCGATTAATGTTGTTTCCCTGATTGGGATAAAGATATTTCATTCTGACAGAAGAAGCACATTTATAAAATTTATACATGTTAACGGTCGTTAAAATCATAAATAAATTCAATAAAATTCCTCAATCTGATGTATCTTTTTACCGAAATTTATATGAATACTAAGGTATATATTTAAAGATTTATGCAGTACACCCTATCGGATTTCGACTATAATCTACCGAACGATCTTATCGCCCAGGAGCCGGCGCATCCGCGTGATCACGCACGCCTGTTAGTTTATAACAGAGTTACTAGTGAAATCACAGATGATTACTTCTATAACCTGTTAAAATATCTTGATCCTCAAACGACCCTGGTACTGAATAACAGCAAGGTGGAAAAAGCCCGCCTATTGTTCGACAATAAAGAGGTTTTTATAGTTCAGGCAAGGAATAACAATACGGTAGAAGCTATGGTACGCCCCGGGCGGAAATTTAAATTGGGCCAAACGTTGGAGCTTACCGACGGGATCACTGCTAAAATCACACATATTGCAGAAGACGGTCTGCGAACGTTGGTATTTAATAAAGATCTTGATGATCCCGTTTATGACCCATACCGTCATACTCCCTTCCCGCCTTATATTAAACAAAATGAGTTATTGGCGGATGAATACCAGACTGTTTATGCACGGGATTTGGGTAGTAAGGCGGCACCAACGGCCGGACTCCATTTTACAAAAAAACTGCTACGTAATATAGAAGAAGCCGGAATTGACAAAGCAGAAGTGACATTGCATGTGGGATTAGGAACTTTTGCACCCGTTAAAACGGAAAATATTGAAGAGCACAATCTTCACAGTGAATGGTTTGAAATTGATGACCGCACAGCGAAGCAGTTAAATGCCGCTAATCATATGACGGCGATTGGTACTACAAGCGTCCGTGTATTGGAAAGCTCGATACAAGATACTCGTCGCTTTCATTCTCATCATTCCAATACCGAAATTTTCATCAAACCAGGCTATGAATTTAAAGCGGTCGATAATCTTATAACGAATTTTCACCTTCCCAAAAGCACTTTACTGATGCTGGTTGCCGCCTTTATGGGGTATGAACCGATGCGCCGGGTTTATAAACATGCTATTAAGGAAAAGTATCGTTTTTATTCCTTTGGTGATGCGATGCTGATAAAGTAAAGCAAACAGACTCTTAAATACGTAATACGCTATTTAGCACAGTAGCCAGGCGCACCCCGGCGTCAAACAGTTGTTGGTCAACTATTGGCTTGCATTTTTTATAATATTTTTTAGTCAGCACGTTGTCTTTCGGCTTGTCTCCATAGGCAAATTTTACAGCCATCCTATGTGATTCCATAGCCCATTCCACGATAGAACCTTTCCGGATTTTATTAATATCTACCGACTTTTCGTGGGCATAATTATTGATTAGATAATTGGCATATTGAGTAGCATCCATGCCCGTTTTATCAATGATGCCATAATCCCAGACACGGTGAAGATTTGTTACATCTCCCATAAATATAACATGCACATCGTTACCGCCACGGTCGTTATTATCCGCAGCATGTAATGGCTGATGAAGATCTGCAATGAAATGGACTAAAAATTTTAAAGCAACGGCACGGGCACTATCACTGTATGCTTTGTCTGATAAACGGACTTCATATTTTTTAATAGCTCCAATCACACAATCCCCACCTTTACAATACTTCGCCGCGTTATATTTTTTAGCATCAAGAGGGATATCGACATAGTGCCATGGGCCTGTATCAGGATGATCATGGCGATATTCATCAGCCCAGTTAGCTATATCGGCTAATGATTTTGCATGCATGTCTTTCAAAAGAGTCTGCACTTTGCTTTTTGCTTGTTTGGAGAGATAATGAGTGGCTATATCAGCTATAATTTTATGACCTTCGTGCCCCCATGCGTATCCTGTAACGGGTAACAGGCCTGATATAAATAAAGAGGTTGCAAGAATATAATATTTGAAATGTGATGTCCGGTTATAATTCATTTCTCACTGTATTTTTTTTGCCGTCAAAATGTTTGGATGTTTATAAAACTGATAAAACATAAAAATGTTATAAAAATATTTAAAAATCTTATTTAGAGATCGTAAAGATATAAACAATCCTATATGAGTAAATAAATAATTAATAATTATATGTCTCCGACGGTATTTTTGATTTTATTGTCACTTAGTATTACATGGTTATTCCATTTTTATGCACATCATGTGATTAGTCATTTTCTTCCAATATTTTCAATAAGTTAAACGATTTATGTGCAATTATTTTAAATAATTATGATGTAATACAGATCCCGAAACACATCGTTAACAAATATTTTTACAAACTTAGTAATATTAACATTTTACATATCTGTTAATTTTTTACATGTGTTTTAACATTTATTGAAATATCATTTTACGTCTATTCGGTTTTATCATTGTTATACTGTGATTATTCGTGTAGATTCAACGACGTTATTGTATCCCCGCAGTATTATTTTTATCAGACGACAGGGATCGGTGTTTTTAACCTGGAATGTGAATTTAAGTGGATTATAAATATATGGCTAATAAAGAATCAACCCAGCAATGGGGGTCACGCGTAGGACTGATCCTGGCTATGGCGGGAAATGCCGTAGGTCTTGGGAACTTTCTTCGCTTTCCCGAACAAGCCATCCAAAATGGTGGTGGTGCTTTTATTATACCTTACATCGTTTGTTTTCTGGTTATGGGTATTCCCTTGTTATGGATCGAATGGTCGATGGGGCGTTTTGGTGGTAAATTTGGCCACCACTCAACACCATTTATACTCGACACCATGGATAAAAAAAGACTTTGGAAATATTTTGGCGTCTTCGGGATATTCACTAACCTTGCCGTGGCCGCTTATTACTGTTATATCGAGTCGTGGACACTTTCATACGTCTTGCATTCAGTATTGGGTACGTTCAATGGTATGAATCAAATACAGGTCGCGCATTTTTTTGACACCTATGTTACAATCGGAAAATCAACGTTTGGCATTCCATATGAAGCTGTCGTCTTTTATATAATTTGTATTATAATTAACACGTCCATCCTGGCCAAGGGACTTGAGGGTGTTGAAAAAGTGGCTAAGATCGGTATGCCGTTATTATTGATGTTCGGAGCTTTTCTTGCTATCCGCGGGTTAACGTTAGGTACTTCCGGAGCAACAGCCGCACATCCTACCGCCAGCGCCTGGGCCGGATTAAATTTCTTATGGACGCCACAACCGTCGTCTCTCACCAATCCGAAAGTATGGTTAGCCGCCGCCGGACAAATATTCTTTACATTATCAGTCGGTATGGGTACGGTTCATTGTTATGCTGCTTACGTGAAATCGAATGATGACATTGCATTAAATGCCGTTTCAGCCGGTTTTATGAATGAGTTTGTTGAAATTGTATTGGGTAGTTTAATCGTTATTCCGATCGCGGCCGGTTATCTCGGACTGGGATGGTTAAAACAACACGCCGGATTTGGTATTGCCTTCCAGACTATGCCTTATTTGTTTAGTCATTGGGGACCTTTCCTCGCAGCTGTTGCAGGGGTTATGTGGTTCGGCCTGCTGTTCTTCGCCGGTATCACTTCCTCGCTGGCCATGGGTACTCCATGGATGGGTTTCATGCAGGATGAGTTCAATTGGAATCGTAAAAAAGGCGCCTGGTCATTTGGAGCTGTTGTATTATTACTTGGCCTGCCAACTGTGTTTTTCTACAACCTGGGAGTTTTTAATGAATATGACTATTGGGCCGGTACCGTCTCGCTCGTTGTTTTTGCTCTTGCAGAGTCCATTCTTTTTGCATGGATTTTCGGTATGGATAAGGGCTGGAAGGAAATTAATGAAGGAGGAGACATCAAGGTTCCGGATATTTATAAGTTTATTATAAAATTTATAACTCCCCTTTTACTCTTGTTCGTCTTCATAGGATCACTGTTCAAACCGCTGAACAACAATTGGACAACAGCATTTCATAATTTGTTTACCGGTAATGGCTGGGCACTTGACAACTCATCCATTATTAAGCAAATCATGCAGAGCGGTCTCAAGGAAAAAATTGCTGCGGCTACAGATCCTTCAATGATTCACCATTTGCATCAGGTATTATTTTATACAGATGCCGCCAGGATATTATTAACAACGGTCTTTTTCGGCATCTGTGCCATGGTTTATGTAGCTTATCGTAAACGCGTAAGAGAAGGGAGAGCTTAAATGAATGCTACAGCTTTGACTTTAATGATAGTTGTTCAGGTTAGTGTTACCGGCATTACCGGATATTTCTTTTGGAGAGTTTTGAAATCTCCACCTGAACCGGATTCCTATACTGAAGATAAAAAGGAAGAAGTCTGATTTTATGGATTTTTAAGCCCTGACCAATTAATCAGTCAGGGCTTTTATCTTCATTACGATCTCGTTACCCCCGTTGAGATTGCTTTTAGCGGAAAACTCTTTTTCCCTCATGCAACAACCTTAATACATATCCCTTTTCAAAATAGGCCAGAGTTGTGCCATCGCTTGTTTGGGTTGTTTGCCAACAAAAATGGACACTCCCGATTCTCTGGAATGTGGAAATCGAAATATCGCCGCTTTACGGACATCTTTATAAAAAATGGAGATATCTTTTTCATTTGACCCGATGATAATCATTACCCGGCCGGTATTGTTATGATAACCCCATAGCCAATAACTGCTATTACTGCTGATCGCCTGGGGGATATGGAAATATGAACTATAATAATTAATGGCACTGGCCTCACCGTAATCATGATTGATAAATAATGGAATTAAAAGTTTCATTAAAACCATAAGCAATATTACGACAGAAGTGCTATTTACATATTTACCCGGTTCATCGATATAATGTTGTAATAATCGCTTTTATTTACCGTTATTCGTCATTTTAAAGTATTAAGAGAGAGTATTATGGATCCCACATATACATAATATCTGCATGATTCTTAAAATCATCGGATCAGGCTATTAATTTATTTTCTCTTATACCTACTCATTAAAGAGATTGTTGCAAAAGAAATTTTAACTAATCTAACGTGGGTTCGATATAAAATAATTATGGAACCGAAGTCTCGATTTTTTTGACGACTGACGACCGACCACCAACGACAGAGAAATATTATGAGCCTCATAATTCATTTTAATGTGAC
>DATFMH010000017.1:0-4362 GCA_035267045.1 Balneolales bacterium | reverse complement strand
TGATAAAATAAAAAAGTTAGACAAATTCCTGAAAGAAGATATCTCACCGGACCTGGCAGAATATCTTGAAAAAGAAAGGTTTATAACCTTTAGTATCAAAAACAGGGAATATTGGGAAAGCGAATTACTGGGTGAGGATCTTATTGATTAAAAAACGACCCAACTGTCGTCACAAGGCCCTTTTGGGGTCGTGGGGAATCCCCGGCTTGTTGATAAAATGCAGGAAGGGGATCGCGTAGTCGAAGACTCCTCGCGGTGACAATGATTGGAATTGAATAAGCCCTGACACCTCACCATCTTTTATGAACATAATTCAATGATTCCCGTAGCTTACTAAGGTTCGGGTTACTGGTTATAACAGTTGTACTGCGCAAGTAACCACAACGCCCCCAAACAAAAATAATGACTGATTTCTGTCTGAAGCTCCGCCGGGAAACATACGGGTGAGGGATACTGAATAAAGTCCGGCGAGCAAGTTAAATCAGTCTTGATCTTTTGGTGACTTTTCTATCAAGAGAAAAGCCACACCCCTTAATATGTTAAGGCTCATAAACCGCTCATTTGCCAAATAATTAAACAACAGAGCACCATACATGCACGGAGACAAGTTGTCTTTGTTACGTGATAAGAGTTGGCATTTATCTCATAAACCGATCACTGCTAAATGTTAACTGATTTCTGTTCATTGAACACCACTGCACCATATTTTAACACACCCGTTCTTCCTGAACACCGTAAACTTCACATTCATAAACTTTTCAATCACCCAGATATTCGTCTGGGCATGGCTGGTGATCTTTGGCGCGATGATCATGGATTCGCCATGTGCCATAGCCAGGTACGGTAAAATCTGATCGGACATAAATTCATCTACCGTCGAACCACTATTTACGGACCGCAATAACATATTGGCAGCGTTTCTTCCCACTTCCTCAGCGGGGACTCCCTGTCTTCCAATAGAATCAGCTCCCAATACACCATCTTGATGATCGGCAACCAAAGTAATTGCGGTGCCTGTCGAATAACTATAAGAATAGGTACTATTTTTATGACCTATTCTTGTCAGTTCCCCGGCTCCTTTAAGTTGACGTTCCGCCACCTTTGCCCGTATTAAGTTCTCACTGGCACAACTCCACGCACATATTTGGATATCATTTTTTGTCCTGACCGGATTGTAACATTTAATCTCTTTTGGTGGCTCTATAGAAACGACCAGTTTTCCACCACCTTTAGGATAATATCCATATTGATGAATTTCCGATTCGATATGATAACCCATCTTTCCCAGTATCCTGCAAAACACATATTTAAAATATTCATAGGTCGGACTCCAGGACACATGTGTGCCCCCGATTAATTCCAATTCTATGATATGTTCAATATGAGTGGACGGTATCAGTAATGCCTGCAGGAGAAGTATCAGCGACCCGGCCGTACCTACATCCAGTCTCATATTTCGGGAGCGGATTTTGCCGGGATAAAATATGATCTCTTTGGATCCCGGTTGCAATCCTTCCGTTTTGGCATCCGTTAACATAGCTACGGCTTCAATACTTTTTAAATGCTGTGCCATCAACCCCGGTTTCGATCGGCCTGCACGAATATTATAAACTCTGCATGGCTGTTGGGTATAGGCCGACATCCCGACTGCAGTTCGTAATATTTGTCCTCCACCTTCCAGGTAAGAACCATCAAGTTCAATCATCGATTCGGCATCCATTTGAATTGTTATGCTTGGAAACCTGCAGACAAGCAATGGACATATCACTTATAATCAGGAAGTTATTATTTAATTTCTGTTGTAATCCACTATTATAATAACTTCCAATAGTTTACAAACTTAATAACCTATTGTTATTATTACCTTAATACATATTGTATCCCTACATTAACATTCCCTAAACATTGGACTCTCCTCAATTTAAAAATACTTAGATTACACATAGGGACATGATAAATTAGAAAGAGAGCGTTTCTTATGAGAAGTACACCTCGATTAATAATACCTATTCTGCTTGTAATGATATGTTTTGCAGGATCCGGACCGCTTTTGGCTCAGCAAACTTCTAAAAATGAACAAATCGATTTCATCATACGGGTTGAATCATTGTGCTCACAAAAGGATTTACCAAATATTTTTTTGGGAACCATCGAACAATTTCAAAAAGAATCATATCTCAAAGATATTAATGTTTCTTCATGCAACAGGATACAGAGCACTAACGATAATGCAATAATGACAGCTACTTTTTCATTTACATCCTTCACTGAATTTGATAAGTGGTATAACAGTGAACACATGAAAAAACTATTCAACGATTTGAAAACGAAATCGGATCAGCTTCAATTTCGCTACGAACAAAAAAGGAATCAGTAAAACAACGCTGACGCATTAACACTCAATTACTCAAACACTATACAAACCCATACATTCCTGTTCGCGGCCCCGAACGACTCTTTCTCCACGCAGGGGACCTTTATGTTCGGTCACAACGGTACATTGATTTTCCTGTCCGTCTTTTTCATAAAATATTACAACCCAATCATGGGTCTTATCCAGTTCATGAGCGCGGGCCGTATTCGAAAACAAGACGGTAAAACTCCATCCGCCGCTGACTTTATGCATAATAGGCAGCCATGCTTCACCCGATGGATTGAACCGTTTTGGAGCAATTTTACGGAGTCTGTTCTCCTTTGCTTTTTCACGATATTCTTTGTCAATCTCCAGTAATAATTTTACGGGTGGTTCGTATCCATCCTTTTCTGCTTTTTTCTGTTCCATTGATACCTCCTTTTGTCGAAACCGGCGAGCACGGCGCCTTGTCGATCTGCGCAGCATTGATGCCAGCGTATCGCGTATTCCCTTGACTCTTCGGTCGCCCAAACCGGTTACTTCCGCTAACCGGCCGTCATTAGCTGCCACTTCCAGTTCTTCCAGGGTATCGATATTTAACTGTTCATGAATGCGTTGCGCAAGTTCCTCGCCTATACCTGGAATCGTGGCAAATAACGCTTCCGGCGAAACCTGTCCCTCCAGGCGTTCAAGCATGATCAACCGGCCCGTCGTAACATACTCGCGTATGGCCCCGCCAATACTTTTACCGATATCAGGGAGATCTTCCAATTGATGATTATTCTCCGAAACAGCCAATTCCGTTATCGATTCTTCCGATCTTCTAACCGTATCAGCGGCCTCCCGGTATGCCCTGACACGAAATGAATCCGCTTCTTGCACTTCCAGCAAATCTGCCAGGCGCTCCAGAACACCGGCAATCTCTCGGTTCGAAATCTCTCTCATCATCTCTCCATTTATAGAACTCGGATAGTACGTATTAAGCGAATGACCACGGTTTTAAAAAAAACACTAAAATCGGATACTATATGATTATATAAATTTGGGAATAACTGATACTGTTTACTGCTTACTGTTTACTGTTTACTGTCTTTCTTGCTGCCTTCTTAACTATTAAACCATCAATAATCTTTTGCAGTTCAACAGCTTTATTACTGAAAATCCAATCAACATTTTTATGGATTTCTCTGAATAAACAATTTTTGGAGGTTATAAAGCCGGTTCCAACCTGTTGATCTTTATTATGATGCAACCTGATGATTTTTTTCGTCAATAATAAAAAATGACCTGTTAGACCGCCGTAATTTTGTCCAAGTGCTACTTTACTAGACTTTTGGGTATTTGTCTCCGAAACCAGCAAATACGTTGATGAGGGTACGAACTCGACATATTGAAACATTTTCGGAGTCAGCGACAGAAAATGATAATTCTCCCCGTGTTTTAGTCCGGATAACATACTTTCCAAAACCTGCACCTGGTATTCCGGATCGGGATACTTCTCTTTTTTTAACTCAATCATAAGATGCAGTTTATTGCCGAATTCAGCTATAACCTGTTTCAGAGTGGGTATTAGAGGACATGCAGCCTGCAGCTCTGATAATTTCGTTTTTTTGATCTTTATATCTTTTCCGAATAGCCTCTGACAGTTTTTATCATGCATTACCACCGGAAACAAGTCCTTTGTCCACCGTATGTCTAATTCAATGCCCCATACATTATTTTTATGAGCTACCTGAAAAGCCGGTAAGGTATTCTCAAAAACATGTTTATTATCGTACTCACCGCGATGGGATACTACTTTGCACTCCTTCAATTTCTTTTGTGATGGCACCGATTGCGGCCTGTACGCCGTATATACATCAGCTGCATTCTGTAACTGCTGTTGTAACCATGGAGGTAAACGCATTCCAACCCACTTCCGGGTTTATAAAATCAGTTTAAACTCAAGTCTTTTACAATTTAACAAGTATTTATGAATGCAACCACTTTGGTTTTTAGATCACTGATGA
>DATFMH010000016.1:0-36665 GCA_035267045.1 Balneolales bacterium | reverse complement strand
CAGTCCGTTATTATCAACAGCGCCAACAGGGCGTGCCTGAACGGGCAGTCTCGGATCATTCAGATTAGTCAATAAATCAACATAATGCTTACTCATCTGATTCCTGGTGTCCCATTTACCGTCAATGGCAAATTGATACCACGGATTTTCGGCATTTTTCGCATCAAAATATTGGAAATTGGCATTATCAGCATTACTGGTAAATCCTTTTGACAAATCATTCAATGCGGCCTGAGCCTGTGTTTTGGCATCATAACCGGGTGCTTTGGTTAAGTGCATTTCGAGACGGGCCTTTAAGGTGTAGGTTAATTTTAACCATTTAGCCATATCTCCACCATACAGGAGGTCGTCTGTTCCCGGCATTAGCTTGCTTTGTTTGCCATAATCTGCTATGGCATCATCAAGTATTCCGAATATGGTCGTATACAATACCTGTTGTTGATCATATTCCGGAGTTGTATTCGTAGGATCGAATGCTTTGGAATACGGGGCCTCATTCCACAGATCAGTAACAACTGACAAGTTCCAGGCCAACAGGGTCTTGGCTATTCCCGCATAAGCAAGGTTTTCATTGGTTACGGCCTGATCATTAAGTTTACGGGCATTGTTCATGACATCCGTATATGACCAGTAAGCCCATAAATTATTGACCCCATTTTCATTAAGGTCATAGTTATCAGTCGAGGGCGGAACCCCGTTCCAAGCGGTTTGTTGCATCCACTCACTTGCTATACGTGAGGGTTGGTTACCAACAATCTCATAACTGAAATTGCCGAGCAGCGCCGAAAGTTGTAGTGATTCCGGCGTGGATTCCGGTGAGTTCGGGTTATTGTTGACATCCAGGAAATTTTGACAGGATGCACCTAACAATAAAACGGCACTCAGTGTTATTATTTTGAATGTGTTAAATACTTTCATAGTGAATTTCTCTATTTATGAATAGCGATGGAATTATATATTTACTCGAATACTCAAAGAGTAACTTCTGGTATTAGGTGTAACGTCATGGTAGAATCCCTGACCGTTACCACTACCCAATAAATTGCCCTCGGGATCACCATAAGAGAACCTGGTATTAATCCAGAGATTACGTCCTGTACCCGTGATAGTTATACCTTCGAAAGGAGTTTTCTCCAGTAATTTTCGGGGTAATGAGTAAGACAAACTAAGTTCTTTTAATTTTACAAAACCACCGTCTTCGACAAGATTCTCAAATGAATTGGTATAGAAACCTCTGTAATAGAGTTCGTCTCTTGTAATGGCTGTTGTATTGGCTTCTCCGGTGTTTTCATTGACGCCCGGCCATACATATTCGGTACCACGGTTAGCGGTTTCAGCGGCTGTACCATAATAAATGGTATAGTATTTATCCATATTCAGAATTTTTCCACCCTGGCGGACATTGATCAAGCCGGAAAGGGTAAAGTTTTTATAGGAAAATGTTGTCCTGAAATTTGCCAGCCAGTCTGGTTGTACATTCCCAATCGGTCCCAGGTCAGCAGCAAGTATCGGATATCCGCTGTCGTCAATCAATAATTGACCCTGATCATTTCGTTGGTAACGGCTGCCCCAAATAATGCCATAACCATTTTTACCGGGCATGATGCGAATCTGTGGACTCGTGAAACCGGCGAGGTAGATGCTTTCAACACCATCTGCCAGGCTCAAAACATCGGTGGTATTTTTGGAGAAGTTGGCAACTACGTCCCAGCTGAAACCACGGGTTTGAACAGGAGTACCCGACAGACTCAACTCGATACCGGAATTTCGTATTTCTCCAGCATTAGCGAGTTTATTTACATAACCTGTAGCAGGTGATACCGGAACCTGGAAGATTTGGTTCTTGGTTGTCCTGTTATAGTAAGAGGCATCGATACGTGCACGTCCTTTGAAGAATCGTAAATCGAGGCCCCCTTCATATGATGTTGTGATTTCGGGTTTCAATGTTGGATTACCCAGAACATTAGAAAGCAGATAACCATTGACACCTTCGTAAGGATAGGAAATGTTACCGCGTACACCATCACCGGGATTGGCCTGTATATAATTGGTAGTGAGTGAATATACCGGTGCGTCGTTACCGATTTGGGCAACGGATAACCGCAGTTTACCGAAACTCAGGATCGGATTGTCTTTAATACCCAATGCATCCGTAAAAACGAATCCCAAACTTGCTGATGGATAGAAATAGGAGTTATTCTTTTTGGGCAGGGTAGAACTCCAGTCGTTACGTGCCGTTAATGTCAGGTATGTGTAATCTTTATATCCTAATGTTACCTGAGAGTAGACACTTACAAGGCGAACATCCGATGCATATTCAGAGGCCGTAACAGAGCTGGCATTTGAAATATTGAAGAAATTCGGAATGTTCAGACCATTACCTACCTGAACCTGACTGCCATATGACCGGGTATTGATATTATTACCAACTAAAGCAGAGAAACTGATATCTTTTGTAAAATCCTTATTGATTTGCAAAACGAGATCCGAGTTTATCTCTGTACGATTTAGTTTTTGATCGTACATGGAACCGTCGGGATAGCTTCTTGTACCGATATTGGTTTCGCCTTTACGTGTATCACTGTATGTATCAATACCAAGCCGTTCGGATAAATTCATCCAGGGAGTGATTTCGTACTGTGCTTTCGTATTGCCAATAATACGATCCACTTTACTGTCATAACCATTGTTGTTTACAAGCCAATACGGATTGTTGAACGCCGAGGTATACATATTTTGAGAACCATCGGCATTCTCATAGTTTGCCATATTGAAAGATATCGGTGCGGCATTCAAACTATATGTGTATGCACGGTTGCCATTACCTTCCGCCATCCAGTTATTTTTTGTCCTGGTATAGGTAGCTGAAGTTTCAACATTCAGTTTCTTGGTCAATTGACTGTTAAATTTAGCCAAAAAACTTCTTCTGTTTAATTGCGTCCCCGGTACAATACCATTTTGATTAAGGTTTGTCATCGACAGATAATAATTTCCGGCATTTGTACCTCCCGAGATACCAAAATTATTGTCTGTGACAACTCCCGTTTTATAAAATTGTTTCCTGGGATCATAGGTTTTGATTTGGGATACACCAAGGTCTTGTAATACCTGTGGATCGACATTGTTTTTATTGGGCCCCCAGCTTAATGTTGTTTGAGATACCGTTATGGGTGCACCGCCTACGGATACGGCTCCCGGTTGTACATAGGCATCGGCACCGGTCATACCATTTTGGTAATATCCGTTTTGGCCTTGCAGATATGTGGTCTGGTAACCATCTATAATGGCATTATCCCAACCGACACGTGAGTTCAGCGTTATCTTAGTTTGCTGTTGTTTCGCATTTTCAGCTCCCTTTGTTGTAATGAGAATCACACCATTTGAAGCGCGTGATCCGTACAAAGCAGTAGCACTTGCACCTTTCAAAACGGAAATGCTGGCAATGGTATTGGGATCGAGGTCGAGCCCGCGGTTGGATGCACTACCTACAAATAAGGCATCGCCGGCCTGGTTGGCATCTTCAGCGTTGCTTATCGGAATCCCGTCAACAACAAACAAAGGTTGGTTATTGCCCAACATTGACGAATTTCCACGGATGACGATCCGTGATGAGGCACCGGGTTGACCACTGGAACTGTTGATTTCAACACCGGCTACTTTACCTTCTAACGCATTGACGACATTCGATTCTTTGGATCGGTCTACATCAGCACCTTTTACATTCTGAACAGAGTATCCCAGACTTCTTTCCTTGCGTTTAATTCCAAAGGCTGTAACAACAACTTCTTCAAGTCCAAGCATATCGGGCTGAAGTTTAATATTTAAAACGACTTCCTTCGTCCCAATATCTACCGTTGTTATATACTTTTGATATCCGATATAACTGGCTGTCAAAGTATATGTTCCGGCCGGTATATTTTTAATAACGTATTTACCATCCGGATTAGTAGAGGCACCTTTCTGTATCTGCGATATAAATACATTGGCGCCGGGTAATACCTCGCCTGTTTTTCCGTCAGTGACTTTTCCTGATATGCTACCACTTTGTGCTAATACAGCACTTAATGGTACCAATAAGGATATTAAAGTCACATAGAGTAACTTTCTAAACATAGAGATCCTCATATATTTGGTTAAGGGATAATTATGGTATAGGTATATCATGACATAAAAAGCCAGGAAGGTGTTAATATTCCCGCAAGCCGTCTCTCTTACTTTCTAATAATGACTCTTAAAAGCTAAAGCTATATACCTATATATTTATGTGATTATTATTTAGTTGTAACAATTTTATAATGTAATTAAATGTCTTAATGAATGTTATAGCAATGATTTATCGTAATTACACCATGATAAATACTGCGGGTATTAATTACGAAACTATGGTTAAAGAAATTAAAGAATTAGACAAATAACAACATGATTTTACCTAACAGGGGTAAGGTTAGGAAATTGTATATACAGTTATATTACTAATATAAAAAAAGGTGTAAAAGCACAGTCTTAATATGTGGTTTTGTCCATGAGATTATACAATTGACCGGCTAACTCAGAATCATGCAGGATATGGGGTATTTTTGTCTGTGCGGCAAAAGCAGATTGATGGTCTATCCAGGTTCTTAAAATTTTATCAGTAACAGAAAGTATTTCAGGTTCACCAATGGCTCCGCTTTCTCTTCGAATAGCATAGTGGCGATTTATCATGCAAATATTTTGATCAATTATAGTCCCTAAGTTATTTTGTGTTCCCGGCTTTGTTTTCCAATTGACAAACCAAAGATGATGTGGTTTGCTGTATGCATCATCCATAACAGAAGCCAGGTAAAAACGATGATACTCTCCCCCGGTTTTGGTGAGGGCAGTATCCAGTGCTTCCACAGCCTCATGATAATGAAGAGCTTCGCCATAGTGGTCCAACATATCGCTGACACGTCCAAGAACCCTTATAGTGGGTGGTTGAAGGTTTGTGAACTTAATAATATCATTCATAGGATAACGCCAAAGCCCGGAATTATTAGTGATAGTTATGACATATGGAGTTCCGGTTTCAACTTCCCAGGTTGGAAGTGATACGGGGTCTTTTGATGGGTAGTGATCTGATGAATAAGGAATCCATTCATAAAAGATTCCGTTATCGAGTACAAGTTCAAGTTCACCCGATTTTTTCGGCCCGCTAAAAGCAAAATATCCCTCAGAAGCGCCATAAAATTCCATGAAATCCGGTTTAAGCGGCCCGCATAATTGTTCAAGAGCATCCCGGTAACTTTGTAAGGAGACGCCGCCGCCGGTTATTAGTTTTAAATTAGGCCATATTTCGGAAATATTCTTCTTTCGGGTTATTTCCAAAGCTTTTTGAAAAAGGATAAGCGTCCAGGAGGGTACCGCATTTATAACTCGTAAATCTTTTTTTAATGCGGCTTGCAGCCCACGATTGAATTTCTGTTCCCAGTTGAAGGCTCCCATTTCTGAAGGATGGAGAATTTGTAGGGGCTTCAAATAAAAGGGGATCATCCGAGCCAGGAAACCACTGATTTCGCCTAAGTGTATGTTTCGTGAAAGATCTGATTCGATGCTCCCCGGCAAACTCAACTGCGGGCCTAATAATGATATTGACGGGTTTTCCCGGAGATAGGTAAATACGATTCTCCGCATAAATCGACGGTCGGATAACAGACGTTCTGTGCTGAGCGGTAAATGTTTCCCTTTACCCGTTGTTCCCGATGAAACTGCAAAATTACTTATTTTACCGGGCCAAAGTATATCTGTCTCTCCATTTTTAATTCGTTCAATAGAATCTTGCAGATTCGAATAGGTGTGATGAGGTACACGGCTACGAAATTCTTCATAGTTATTAATTTTACCAAAGACGTACTTATCTCCGATTTCAGTTCCGGATGCTTTCCGCAGTAATCGGGTTAGAAGATCTGATTGATGGTTATAGATATCTGTCATGTCACAAACTTTCTTAAAGCATGATAACAATAAAAGAGCTCATATTCTTATATATGAGCTCTTTCAAAATAAATATAAACTTGACTAATTAGCGATCTTCTACCGGTTCCCATGGCAGGTTCTTTTCACCCGTATACAGAGCTCTGGGTCGAATCAAACGATTGTTTTCGAGTTGTTCGAGGAAATGAGCGGTCCAGCCTGAAACACGGCTCATAGCAAAAATACAGGTGTATAAGTCGGGTTTAATACCAGCTGAATAGTATACGGTAGCCGAGAAGAAATCGACATTCGGATCAATATTTTTTTCACTTTTCATGGTCTCCAGTATAGTTTCAGACCATTCATATAAATAGAGCATATCAACTTCTTCAGCCAGGTCTTTGGCCATTTTGCGTAACAGGCGGGCCCGGGGATCGAATGTTTTATAGACCCGGTGTCCAAAACCCATAATTTTCTCTTTTCGGGCCAGTTTTCCAAGAATAAATTCCCGGACGTCTGTGTTTTTGTCCATTTCCAGAAGCATATTCATGACAGCTGTATTGGCACCACCATGCAAAGGTCCTTTAAGCGATCCAATAGCTGCTGTGATAGCGGAATACATATCTGATAAAGTGGAACAAACAACACGGGTTGTGAAAGTGGAAGCATTCATTCCGTGTTCAGCATGCAGAATCAGGCATAAATCCATGACTTTTTCCGCGTTTTCGCCGGGATGTTCACCGTTTAGCATATACAGAAAATTGTAAGCCGTACTTTTATCGGAAAGTGGCTCAAGAATATTTTTACCATTTCTGTGCCGGTCGAAGGCGGCAATGATAGTCGGTATTTTGGCTGTAAGCCGAATCGCCTTGCTCTTATTAGTCTCCAGTGAATTACCGCTTTTATCCATATCGAAATTGGAAAGCATGGAGACAGCTGTCCGCAATACAGCCATGGGTTCGGCATCGGTTGGTGTGGAAGAAATATATTTAAGCACTTCCGGTGCCAATTTGCGATGAGCGGCCAATTCTTCTTTCAAATTGGTTAATTCCCCTGATTTAGGTAATCGCTCATTCCATAAAAGAAAGCATACTTCCTCGAAAGTCGCATTCTCAGCCAATTCGTTAATATTATATCCTGCGTAGATTAATTCTCCCTTTTGACCGTCGATTGAACTCTTGCCTGTGGTAAAAGCCATTATACCCTCAAGACCCTTATTGATATAGGGATATTGGCTTAAGTCAATAGTAGCGTTAGATACATTAGACATTCTTTGCTCCGTTTTAAATTTTTTATACTTACATAACTAATGATTTAAATAATTTCGTTGGGAATATAATACGAGGATTGGAAAAATTCAGTAAACTGTTTCTATATTTAAGGGAAAGAAGACGTTTTACCGGGAATTATCGTGATAAATATTTTTTGTAAATAGGAAAAGAATCGTTCTATGAATAAGTGATCGTTGAATTTACTTATACGAATTTCAAACACTCACCTTGACTTTAAAAGCCTGCCTGTTCATTATCCATAAAGTTATAATTCGATTAAAATTATCATTTATTTAAAGGCGTTGTCATGAAATCTTATGTGATGAGAGGGATAGGCTTTTCTTGCATTGCACTCTTACTTTTTTCATTTGGTTGTAAAGGTTTGTTGTCGAAAAGCGGAGGCCAAACGATCACCGTTACTGGTCATGTAATTGACAAAACCAGTGGTCAACCTGTTGATAATGCCGTAGTAAGAACAGTATCTCCACCACCAGAGATAGATGAGGTTACGGATAGTACCGGTGCTTTTACGTTGAAACTCAAAATTGATTCAACGGTATCTTATAAGATTGAAGCACAAAAAGAAGGATACTATGTCTATACAACAACAGTTTTAGCCGTGCCGGGTAGAAATGTTAATCTCCCGGATTTAATGTTACAAACACAAGATAGTACATCGACGACAGGCAGTGGCGGTACTACCAATAGTAACAGAACCTCAGGTTATGCGGCTTCAATCGTGCTCTCATCAGTATCAAATAATACAATTGTAGTGAAAGAATCAGGGGGGAATGAAAGTTCTGAACTTGATTTCGTAGTTCAGGATTCATCCGGAATTCCAGTGGATCTCAATCATACCGCTACGATCAATTTCAAGTTCGGTTCGGCTCCGGGTGGAGGTGAAACATTGAATCCGCTACAGGCCAGGACAAATGAAAATGGTGAGGCTGTAACCACTCTTACAAGCGGGACAAAAGCGGGCGTTGTACAGGTTGTTGCTCAGGCAACTGTAAATGGGAAAATCATACGATCTAAACCGGTACCAATAAGTATCGATTCCGGATTACCCGATCAAGCACATTTTACGCTGGCTGCCAAACAATATAATATCCCATTTCCTGATGTTGGTAAAACATATCAATTTACCAGTTATGCAGGCGATAAATATGGTAATGTGGTAACTCAGGGCGTATCGGTTTATTTCACTACTAATGGCGGGTATATAGAAGGATCTGCAACAACAGGAACAGATGGTTCGGCTAGTGTCAATCTAACGGATGGAAATCCTTATCCGCCGAATGGTATTGCCAGTATTATTGCAGCTACAGCTGATGAGAATTTTAACACCGTTTCCGATACGGTAAAGGTTATTTTTTCCGAAGGGCCTATCATAACGGTTTCACCAACTTCATTTAATATTCCGAATGGCGGCGGCCAGGTATTTAATTATACTGTGATGGATAATAAAGGCTTTCCTATGGCCAAAGGAACTTCCGTCAAGGTTAAAGTTGAAGGGCAAAATATAAAGACGACAGGTGATATTGGGCCTGCGATAACAGATGTGGCACCTGACTTTAGCAATATCAATGAACTTACAAAATTTTCATTCTCAATAAACGATTCGCAACCTGATTCAGTAGTTTCGGTACCGGTAATTATTACTATTGAATCGAATGGGCCAAATGGTAGTGCAAAAGTCAAGTTTTCCGGAACTTCCAATTAAAACATATTCAATAATAAAAGGGAAAACGGATAGGATACCGGTTTCCCTTTTTTATTACCTATAGTGGAAAATGGAAGTCAGGCTTCCGTTTTTTTAGCTTCCTCCCAAAGAACGTCCATTTCTTTCAGGGTAACATCATTCAATGAAAGATTCTTCTCCGCCAGTTTCTTCTCTATGTACTGAAAACGATCCTGAAATTTATTATTAGTCATGCGAAGGGAGTCCTCTGCTTCGATATCAAAAAAACGACCAACATTTACCAGTGAAAAGAGGAGGTCTCCGAACTCCTTTTTGCTTTCTTCTTTATCACTTATTTGAACTGCTTCACGAAATTCCTGCAATTCCTCTTCCAATTTAGCCCAAACATCTTCCCATTCGGACCAGTCGAAACCAACGGCAGCCGCTTTTTCCTGCATTCTCTGAGCCCTGAGTAAGGCTGGTAAATTGCGCGGTACGCCTCCAAGCACCGATTCCCTGCCTTTTTCCCGCATCTTTATCGCCTCCCAGTTACGAGCCACTTTCTCGCTCGTATCCGCATCAATATCTTCGAAAACATGGGGATGGCGTCGTATCAATTTCTCCTGAATCCCGTAGATTACATCTTCGATATCAAATTGTTGGGTTTCATTAGCCATTTCACTGTGAAACACCACATGAAGTAATAAGTCCCCCAGTTCTTTTCGAAGTTCCTCGAAATCCTGTTGATCGATCGCATCGATAGCTTCGTACACTTCTTCAACCATCAGGTCTTTTATGGATTCATGTGTCTGTTTGCGATCCCATGGACATTCTTTACGCAAAATAGTCATGATTTTCACAAGATCATCGAATGAGCGTGTCGGTTTTATTTTTTTATTCATGGATAACGTTATAAGTAGGTATAATTAATCTTTTCTTTTTTTAGGCTTAGCGGCAGGAAACAATATATTGTTTAAAATTAATCGATAGCCCGGGCTATTGGGATGCAGGCTCAAATCGGTGGGTGGATCGCCGACGCGATGCGTATAGTCTTCCGGATCATGTCCCCCATAAAATGTGAATGTGCCTTTACCATAATTGCCATGTAAATACTTCACAGAATTACGTCCGGGTGTTTGTGCAAGAATTACGACATTACTCTTTATTTTACTCTTCCTGAAAGCCGTTGTTTGCCCGTAAAAACCTTTGATACTCGATACATGATCCTGAGTAAGCATGGTCGGGACGGGATCCCATTTGGCCGAAAATTGGAAAAGAGTGAAATAGTCGATAGACTGATTGATCTTACCCAGTTCATTAGGGATATCAATATCAGAGTGCCGGTATTCGTACGGATCAAGATTCACTTTGAAGTTAGTGAATGCCAGTGTTTTGGAAAAATCAAGTTTGCTGTTGGCATTCGGATCGGGTGGGTCACCGTCAAATGGAGTGGGTACGATATCTACATTTTGTGCCGCCAATGCAATATCAAAGGTATCGGTTCCGGAACACATTGCAAAAAGGTAGCCACCGTTACCGACAAATTTTTTGATGGTTCGGGCTACAGCTTTTTTCTCCTCTGAAACCTTCTTGAATCCCAGTTCATGGGCTAATTGTTGCATATCATGCACTTCCTTGATATACCAGGGTTGATTACGATATGCTGCCCAAAATTTACCATATTGACCTGTGAAATCTTCGTGATGCAAATGAAGCCAATCATATTTGGATAAATCACCTTTTAATACGCCCCGATCCCAAATCTTGGTATAGGGAACTTCCGCGTAGGTTAACGCCAGTGTAACAGCGTCGTCCCATGGGAGAGATTGCTTTGGTGTATATACGGCTATCTTGGGAGCTTTCACCAGGGGGACAATTGCCATATTCACATTGGGCTTCTCCACCTGTCGGATAATGTCATCGGCAGCGCTGTTACTAAGTACCTTGAACGATACATTGCGAAGCCTGCATTTTTTCTCGATATCATCGTCAGTACCGGCCATAAAACTCCCACCCCTGTAATTCAGTAGCCACTTAGCAGTATGACCGTCCTTGAGATGATTAAAGATGATACCATAGGCTTTTAAATGGTTCGTTTGCGTGGCATCCATAGGTATCAGGATCTGCTGGGCATTAGCCCCGGAAAGCAATAGAATGAGAATTATAAATATCGTTAATGCAATTTTACGAGTCATGATGCCTGATCTTCCTGTTGGATTTGCCGGATCTGGTTACGGGCAAATTCAGCGTAAAAACCCCTGGGATAATGTATGATAATTTGCTCGTATAAAGATATAACATCTTTACCTTCGCGGGTAGTCGATATCAATCGTTTTTTTACTTTATCGTTGAAAAAATCTCGTTTTTTTTGGAGGATATATTCAGGTAATTCAGGTTTGTAATCCGACTTTAGTAATTTCTTTTGTAATGATTTATTCGAATGGATACGGGATGCCAGTTGTGCCCTTTCCCATAGCAAACGTTCTTTTAAAGGTCCCCTGTAATACTCATTCTCAAGATATTTATCAGCCACTAAAAATGCGGTAAGAGGATGCTCATCCCGTAACAATTTAACGGAATAGAGTACCATGTCGTCTTTAAGGGGATGATATGACGGGACTAACACGTATTTATATAGAGTGTCCAAAGCTTGATTAACCTGACCCTGAGCAACAAGAAATTGCGCTTTCGCAAATGAGTTCAACTCGGTATAGGTGGAATCACGGTTTTTACCATCCTGAATCCATATGCGTAGTTGCAGGGCATCGTTAGCATAAAGGGAAGTATGTACTTTTTCAAGAGTTCTAATCTGAATATTGGCAAAATCATAATCGCCGGCATAAAAATCAGTCAGACTCAAATAGTATCGGGTTTTATCCGCTAAAGGGCCGCTGTGTGCTGCCTTATTACTTCGTGTGAGATAGATACGCGCACGATTAAAATTACCCTCGGTTAATAAAATACGTCCCTTTAGGTAATTGACTAACTTTTGTGAATTTTTGTTTTGTGGAGTGTTTTGAAGTTGAGCAACGTACTTTTGTGCTGCTTTCAGATCTTTAATATGATTAAGGGCCAATTCCGCCTCTAACGTTAGGATCTGAGGCATTCTTTGATATCCGGGATAGTGTTGTGTGATATGATGAATGGTTTGAAACGCCTGATGATAAAGCGAATCGATACGATTGCTGAAATCGATGTTATAATCATTCAGGTATTGTGCCCACCGGATATCCAGTCGGGCATCTTCTTCGAGGCTTCGGGCTGTAAGCGGATGGTTCTGTTTTTGTGAATAATATGAAAATGCTTCCGAGGCCAGCTTGAATTTATTATTCGATTTAAGCTTCTCCGCAACATCGAAAACCGGGTAGTTTCCCGATTTTACCATGGCTTCAAGTTTTTTAGCCGTGTTTAATGCCAGTCTGTCTTTGCCTGTTTGAAGATAAAGCCATACCAATAATCTTTTTAAAGAAATTTGATAACTCTTATCGGTGCTGAACCTTTGATCGGCATTTTCAGTAGCCTGAATAGCCGAATTGTAAATATACTCATCGTTATATCTTCTCAACTGTTGCTCAACGAATTCAAGACGGCTATTATCCGTTTTTATCAGGTGTAAAAATTCGTCAATGGCCTCCTCATTTTTACCGGCTTGCAGATAATTGACAGCCATCTCGTATAGAAAAAGTTGAGGATTATTGAACCTTTTCCTTGCTGTCTTATAAATGCGTGTCGCTTCATCATATTCCCGGCTCTGTTGCATGGTCTCTGCGAGGTATCGGTATGTCTGAACCTGTTTATCATTTTGTTGAAGCGTTTGATGCCATACTTTAAAGGCCCTGGCCGTATCACCGGCCATATGATATATTTTCCCAAGCCGGACAGCCATCACGACATTTTTATAATTTTTACCAAGGTGCTTTTTGGTGATGGAGATGGCTTGATTATATTTTTTCAGATGTATGAGACAGGTAATGGCATGATCGTAAACCGGGTATGAATTGGGAAACTTCTCAAGTAAATCACTTAAAATGTTATAAGCCTTCTCATATTTACCCTCTTGCATAAATTGGTCAGCAAGTTGATATTGCTGACCTATTTGGGCTTGTGCCTCTGAGGTATAGCTCAATAATATGCCAATAAGGCAAACAGCTATACCAATACACCTATAAATCCATCTTATACGATTTTGGCTCATATTAATTGTCTTCCAGAATAGCCGAAGGCAGGTATTCAGGAGCGAATTCTTTTAGTACGGAATAAAATTTTTGTAAAGGAAAACCCACTACATTATAATAATCACCCTGGATTTTTTTAACAAATAGAGAACCCCAATCATCCTGTATGCCATAAGCGCCCGCTTTATCCATCGGGCTTCCGGTCTTTATGTAATCATCAATCTCCTGCTCACTTAAATTGGCAAATGTTACTTCTGTTCGCTCATAAAAAGTTGTTGTCTTACCGGCCGACTTATGCGGATCGGTTAGTACAAGACAAACACCACTGTATACTTCGTGAGTATCACCACTTAATCTTTTTAGTAATAGGCTCGCCTCGTAATTATCACCGGGTTTACCAAGAATTTCGTCATTATGAACAACTATAGTATCAGCGCCAATGACTAATGTCGACCGGTAATTTTGGGCGATGTCCATAGCTTTTTGACGCGCCAGTTTCATAACAAGATCTACCGGAGACAGGTTCTGATTATTATCTTCACTGATATTGCTCGGATGAACGGTGAAACTTAGATTTATCTGTGACAATAAAGCACGTCTGCGTGGACTCTGCGATGCAAGGATTATTGGTTTCAAGATATCTGTTTGTTTAGTTGTTACAATTTATTTCTAAACGTATTGTATAGTTTCACTAAAATCTACCCTCAATTTCGGGCATGGATATTACTGTTAAAACGGGCTTTTGGGGTGTTATGGTATTAAATGAAAGTCAATAATAGGTATTAATTACATTAACCGTTGAAAGATGCAGTTAAAGACTGTATAATTGAATACTAACTTTCTCGTTATTCGTTTGTCCTAATAATTATTTACCTTAATTTTTATTAATAAGACTACATATCTATTTTATCAACAGAAGAACTTTGCAAAGCCCGGGATATTGGGCAAAAGAACAGTTTGGCAAAGCCTTCCAGAAAATAAATTAACAGGTAATTAAACATGAGTAAATCGAATAGAAGTAGAAAATCGCAAAGAAAAAAACGTCACTCCAATGAAATGTTATTTGGAGAAGACAACTATAAATTAATAATTCTGGGTTTGATTTTGGTAGTTGCCGGATTTTTGGCAATGTACCTTGAAAATAATGTCAATGGCTTCATTTCATTATATATTTCACCAGTCGTTATTGTAGCCGGCTATGCTGAGATTATATATGCCATAATGAAACCCAATAAGAAACTCCAGGAAGACACCCATTCATAAAATAGCTCTGGATAGTTGCATTGGACAGACTGCTAAATTACCTGTTTATCTTCATTTTATTATTGCTATTCGTCATCGTGGCTAATGGTTATGAACAATGGCGTATAGTAGCGGCGGTCGGTTTATCTGTTGGTATTTGTACAATTGCTTTCCTGTTTAACTGGCTTACCCTCGATGGCGCAAGAGCCGCAATTATCCTTGGCACCTATACTTATGGTATAGGAGGAATTAAAGCCACAATTATATTACTCGTTTTTTTTGTTACTGGTAGTTGGTTAAGCAAATTGAACGGTTTTAAAATCAGAAGGAAAGAAAATCCATATCATTTGGGAGACAGAAGGGATGGGTTACAGGTTTGGGCAAACGGATTCTGGTTCATATTCTTCCTGATATTATATTTTATATTTAAATCACCCATATGGTTTATAACAGCTGTGGCATCCATTGCCGCTGCAAATGCTGATACCTGGGCTACCGAAGTAGGAACGCTTTTCAAAAAAGCCAAAACAATATTGATCACTAACTTCAAACCCGTAAAAGTCGGTGAGGATGGAGGAGTTAGTCTGTACGGAACTATCGCGGCAGCTTTGGGAAGTAGTTTAATTGGTGCCGTTTATATGGCTTTTACACGTCTTGAGCCTAATATGATATTCCTGATTATAATTATCTCAGGTTTTGTCGGTTGTTTTATCGATTCTTTTCTTGGGGCAATTTTTCAATTCCGAAAGAAAACTTTTTATATTCCAGCCTTTTCTGTTGATGAACTAACATTCGGAAACAATGTAGTCAATTGGTCAGCTATTGGATTAGGAGCGATTACCGCGCTGATACTATATAATATTTTATAAAAGAGGGGCATATGTCTTGGTACAGAAAATTGCATTGGCAAATTATAATCGGTTTAATCTTAGGCCTGTTATGGGGCTTATTAGCAAGTCAGGCCGGATTTAATCAATTTACGGAATACTGGATCAAACCTTTTGGGACAATCTTCGTTCGATTACTGGAACTTATAGCTGTTCCACTGGTCATGACATCCTTGATTGTTGGTATTACCAGTTTGAGTGATATCCGTAAATTATCGCGGATGGGTACAAAGACAATTGCAATCTACCTTACGACTACCGTACTTGCCATAACGATTGGTTTAACAGCTGTTAATATTATTCAACCCGGTAAAGTGCTTCCTGCTCAAACCCGTGAGCAGTTGATGTCCAGTTATAAGGAGAATGTTAGTGAAAGAAGTAAATCCGCTGAAAGTGTATTGCATCGCGGACCTTTAGAGCCATTGGTAGAAATTGTACCCAAGAATTTTTTTGCTGCCGCTTCCGATAATGGAGAAATGCTGCAGATTGTATTCGTCGCGGTACTAATAGGCATCGGACTCATACAGATTTCCAAAGATAAAAGTGAACCGATTATAAAACTCGTCGATGGTTTTAACGATGTGATCATAAAAATTGTCGACTATATCATGATGTTGGCGCCATACGGCGTTTTTGCTTTGATGGCAGCTTTAATAGTTGACCTGGCAGGTAATGACTTGCATAAAGCTTTTGAACTACTCTATGCCTTGGGATGGTACATGTTCACCGTGATCATCGGATTGTTCATACACTTAATGGTGGTCTACCGCGGATTATTCAAAATTTTCAGCCAAATGAAATTCCGTGATTTCATCAAGGGGATACGACCGGCTATGTTATTAGGATTCAGTACAAGTTCAAGCGTTGCCACATTACCGGTAACTATGGAAAGGGTTGAAAAGAACCTGGGGGTACATGAAGAAGTTTCCAGTTTTGTCTTGCCGGTAGGAGCAACCGTTAATATGGATGGAACGAGTTTATACCAGGCCGTTGCCGCCGTTTTCATAGCACAGGCATTGGGTCTTGGACTTGATATCTATCAGCAGATAACGATCGTTATTACAGCGACTCTTGCCTCCATCGGTGCTGCCGGGGTTCCCGGGGCAGGCATCATCATGCTTGTGATCGTACTTAAAGCGATACACGTGCCGGTGGAAGGTATAGGCCTCATTCTTGGTGTGGACAGAATTCTCGATATGTTACGTACCACCGTTAACATAACAGGTGATGCCGCTGTTTCAGTAGCCGTTGCAAGTACAGAAGGTCAGCTCGGAGAACAGCATTTCGATGATTGACGGGACAGAAAGCAGGATACAGTATATAGAATTTATTTTCGTTCTGTTACCTTTTCAGCCTTTATCTTCCTGACATTTTAATACAAAACCACTTTTTTTTCATTGTGCCTTTGTGAATTATTTCATCAAAGTCATTTTCTTTGTTAAATTTTTACCTGAAGCCAGTTCCAGGCGATAAAAATAAATACCACTCGGTAAGCCGCTGGCATTGAATGTGACCGTATGTTCACCCGAACTCATATGTTTATGATCAATCAGTGCAGCAACTTTTTGCCCCAGCAGGTTATATACATCGAGTGAAACGGCCTGACTTACATTTAATGTAAACTGAATATTAGTGGTGGGGTTAAAGGGGTTAGGGTAATTCTGACTCAAGTAAGTTTTATCAGGAATGTTGGGTTGTGTTTCGTTTACGCTGCTCAGAAGATCAAATTTAAATCTTGCCCATACCGGATAATGATCGGATGTTGTATAGGAATAATTATTGATATACGTTGGATTAATAACTTGTTGCGTACTATCAAAGAATACGGGATATAATTCGTTGGAAATAGTAATGTGATCGATCATTTCACCGTAACCGGTTGTGGAAGCTTCTTTACGTTTACTTAACAGGCTTGTAACTACTCTATAATTTGTTGAGTCCTGGACGAAGTTACTGTATGGAGATACGGCATCATTATAGATGGAAGCATCGACATCATCATTATAATCACCAAGGATAATAATGTTAGCTGCGCTCATATTGTTATCCAGATAGTCTTTTAAATCCCTGGATGCATTAACACGTCGATCATAACTGGTTGGATCACTCATTGCCTTGGCATGTATATCAAAAGCATAAAATTGTTTCGTAATACCATTGATTGTTGCATTAAAAACGAATTCAAGAGGCGGACGGCCATTGGCCCAGTAATAATCCCAACTGCCGTATTGTGCAGGTTCTAATAAACGGGATGATAATGAGTCGATCGTTGACGTTTTGTAAATGAATGCTGTTTTTTGTGTTTGACTATAATTTGCTTCGAATCCCCGGTAACCAGGTAATAATGAGAGTAACTTCTTGAAGGCGTTATTATCACTAACTTCTTCAACGGCGTAAAGGTCAGCGTCCATTTTCTTTAAAACATTGGCTACATTGGCAATTTGTAGACTGTCATCTGATGGCCCCTGATTTGCAGCACCAAACCATTCGAGATTCCAGGTTGCGACGTCAAATGTCTGGCCTAAGGGGACATCAGCACCGTTGACATAATATGATTCAGCGCCAGCATCTTTTATATCCCGCGGCAGGATCTGATAAGCTCCATTATATTCTCCTACAACACCTACTATGGTTGTGGGATTACCCGGAATTTTATTACCTGGTATATCGGTATCTTTATCAATACGCACTTCTGCGGTACCCGATGCATCACTAATTTGGTAGTTTGTGTCACCCTGAAAGGTACCGGTACTTCCGTATGTGGCTTGTTTAATGGCGATAAGCCGGCCTTCGAAAGATTCTGTTATCGTATTTGTTGTGATATCAATTGGCTGTGGAATCACCTGGTTATTTCCCTGGTAGACAATCGTGATGTTCGTTAATTCAAGTAAATCATGATAATCTGATAATTGTCCGGTAACTACAAGGGTATCACCAATTACTATGCTTGAATACAAGTTACTGTCATATAAAGCAATTCCGGCGGTACTATCTTGCATATATGCCGGACCTCCCAGTTGTCCGGATACTGAAACTCTTCCGGCAATAGTTACCGTTGAACCGACAGGTTGTTTTCTTGCTTCCGAAATGGAAATAGGTTGAACAGACGTCGTGTTGTTGATCTTCGCTGCGAAAGATGGTAATGCAACAAATGATAGGTATAGTAAAAAAACAGTAACTCTCTTGACCATAGATATATAGATTTAGTAACGTTACATAGTTTATTATTTGTAAGATAAATAATTCTTTAAAACTATCACGTGTATTTTACACAGAAATTGTGTGAAGAATGGGAAGGATAAAAATTACGTATTATCTAATCTTTTTTTAACCACCCGGTTATACTAAAACGCTCTTTATTAGCGGGAAGTACTTCATGATAAATCTGATCGCTTCTGAAACAAACAAAAGTCCCTTGTAATGGATCAATATCAATGTATTCATCTTCGTGATCCGCATTTGTAAATATGCGTAATTGTCCGCCAAAGGAAGATTTCCAATCTTCATTCAAGTAGAGGATACAGGATATGATCCTCTCATTTACATTTTTAAATTGATCAAGATGTTTTTTATAGAAAGAACCGGGGGGATATATGGCAAAATGGGCTTCAAATTTTTTAAGTCCGATATAAAAAGCTTCATTTAGCAGTTTTCTTAAGCGATCAATTTCATTCCAGTAAATTTCCTGCTTTGGTGTCAGGTTATCCTGATTTAACCACAATACGTGATCGGTTCTTATTTCCGATCGTAATTGTTCATGAGTGCCGATACCAACTTTAGCTCTGTGAAAAGCCCCTTCATTCCACAATTCCCGTTCTTTATTAATAAGTTCTCTCAGATAATCGTCGGGAAACATTGAGTTAATGTACCCCCAGCCGGTCTCTGATATTTGATCGATCAAAATGTTATAACGTTGCGTTTTATCACTATCTGTCAGCATGCCTGCACATTAGATAAGAAAATAAATGAAGGTATTGTATAAATAAGGTAGCTTGTTGTAGAAGGCTTTGCAAAGCCTTCTTGAATTTGGTTTTAAAAGCGAATAAATAAAAATATGAGTAATAAATAATAATGGATATCGTATTAAATAATGTAGATGAAGAATATAATAGCTCAAAAATGAATTAAACTATATGCACAGAAGTATTGATAGGATTAGGACTTTAGATAAGATAATGTATTGATCCGGTAAAAAGCTATTATAACGGATTATATAACAAGAGGAACATTAATTAATAAGATCTTGTTATAACAAAGGATAATGTCAGGTAAAGTATTTTAGAAAGGTAAAAAATTATGGAATTATCGGAATGTTTGGCGGACGACGTAGAAAGTAAAATTAAGCTTACCGAAGATATGGTGGAGGAGATAGGGATATCTAATCCTGAAAAAGCTTCCGAGTTACGTGGCCAGCTCTATTCCATCCAGGTCATACTCAATGAAATAGAAGATGAGTATCTGGAGTTGAAAGCACATACTATTTGATGAATAAATATTTAAAATAAAAAAAAGCCACTGATTGTGGCTTTTTTTATAATTTCGTATCGATCGATTTAGATCAATATTAAACGTCTTTTTTCATTGTCTGAATTTCAACACGAATATCTTGTGCCATGTTTTTGAGTTCTTGAAGAGACTTACGTGCACGGGTACCGGCCGTTTTGTTACCTTTATTGTAGAATTTATCCATGTCTGATTCCATATCTTCTACTAAAGATTTTAAATCCTCATATCGACTCATTGTAGACTCCAATTAATTATTGTTATAATTTTTATGTTTGTATTGAAAGTGAACAGTTAATTGCTATCACTTACTGCACAAATGAATCTACTTATAAGAGGTACGTCTGTCAAGAGTAAATCGCATTATAAGCGAAAAAAAGCCAATTTTTTACAAAAAATATTCGATTACAGCCTATATGGGGCATTTATTTTTTATTAATTAGTTATCAAATGATATTTTTGTAATCTCTTTAATATCAGGTAGATACATGAATGACCTGGCAGTGGACAAGTAAAATGAACATGGAGTATTACGAATTTCAACCGGTAAAATATTTTTTTTGGTTTCTTCATCTAATAGACTCCACTGCAACTCGTTAGGAAGCTTATTTTCAATAATAATTCCATCATTCTCTTCTATTTTAAATGCGAAAAGCTTTTCATGATTCAATTCTTTTTGAAGCTTATTAGCCAACTCTATCAATGGGAAGGGACGTGGTGTTCGGGTGTGTGTGTCATAAACGAGATTCGAAAGAACTAAAAAGGCCGGCCCGGGCAGTGACTCAAAAAAACGTTTATCGATTGAAAGTTTAGCACTGCCGGGATCGTAACAGATAGCTTCTTTTTGATATCCATTAATGCCAATGGCTGCCACTCCGGAATCTGCTAATAAATTAATGAGCCGCTTATTAAGATCACGAGTGCTTCGAAGTCGTGCCTCATCTCTCATGACTCCTGTTTGAAGGATACGGTCGGTATAAGCACTGTCTCCATGCAAAATTATGCCATGTACATTTTTCTGTCGGGAGACCGACTGTGCAAAAGCCCTTAAAAATAAATTATTATCAAGATGTTCGTAATCCAGTATCGCTATGTAGTTCATCTTTAGTATATAATTTTTGTAAATAAATAATCATGGATCATTACTATCACAACGGAAACGTACCAGTGTCATTGTTAGGATAGAATGACTGATTTTATTTATTCTATAATTAGTTTTTTTAATTTTTTGGATTGAAATGAGTTTGGCAGGAGATGTGAGCTCGAATGAATAGAGTGAGTTTTGTCAGCATGAAAAAGATGAACAGGTTTATCAGGTAAATGTTCAATGATCACTTGCCGGCATGCTCCACAAGGGCTGCTGTATTCACCATATTTCGTGTGTATGTGTATTCCGTCGAAAATTTCATAACCCATGGTAACAGCTTTGGCAATAGCCATACGCTCGGCGCATAATCCCAAACGCCATTCACTGCATTCCATGTTAACTCCACTGATGAATCCATCATACGTTTCAATTAAAGCGGATACAGGGAAGTCTGAATTGGGAACTACGGCTTGATCAAGTAAATCCTCCATGAGTTTATTGATGTCCGATCTCAAAGGATATTTTTTTTGAAAAAGAGTAAACTCAGGCAGAGTGTCTTCGACAGTAACAGTCAAGTTGTATTCGTCTTGCCAAAAATTAACCAGATCATGGTCTTTGTTGGCATTATTCCGGAGTATTAATTTTACCGGTTTATCATTTTCACTCATACATGTAAAAAGAGCCACCTGTATTGCTGATATAGTGTCAGGGAAAGCAATATTTTCTATTCTGACTCCGGCATAATAAGTACCGCTCTTTCCCTCAACAACACATGCTTCGTGTCTCCCTGAATAAGGGACGTAAGATCGTGCTAATAATGTATTCCAATTCATCTCATCTCTCTTTCTCAATAATACTTCTTACAACGGCATCAGCGACTTTGGCACGCACGTGATTTATGCCTTTGCTGCCTTTTCGATGCGGATATTCTCTGTTAGTTAATATAATAATTGCCAGGTTTCTTGTGGGATCAATCCATAAACTCGTTCCCGTGAATCCAAGATGGCCGAATGTCCTGTTATCCATCAACTTCCCGGCTGTGCTAAAACCTTCCGGACTTTTTAAATCAAAACCGTATCCCCGGTTTGATATATCGGATTCTTTTTTTGTGAATAAGGATACCGTTTGAGGTGTATAAACAAGGGTGCCTTCATAAGTGCCCTTGTTTAAAAGTAATTGGGCAAAGGCCGCCAGATCGTGTGAAGTTGAAAACAATCCTGCATGGCCGGCTATCCCGCCCATGTAATACGAACGTTCATCATTAACCTGACCGTGTATTATTTTATGTCGTAATGTTGTGTCAATTTCTGTTGGGGGAATCAATTTTAAGAGCCATCTGCCATGTTTCAAAGGATTGAACATAGTATAATGCATATCCAAAGGGAAATAAATATTGTGGTAAGCAAATTTATCAAGAGACATTCCTGAAATTTTCCGGACAAGTGCGCCCAGGGTTATAAAATTAATATCGCTGTAAACATATTTTGTACCGGGTGGATTTATTAACGGTACTTCCATGGCTGCTTTTGTTAGAGCTTTTCTGCCATGGAAACGGCCTAAGTAACTCATTGGAAAATCTGGTGGAAAACCGGATGTATGAGTTAATAAGTCACTGACCGTTATTTTCTTTTTGGGTCCCTTGTCAAATGCCTTGAAATATTGAGAAAGATGAGCATTAAGATCCAGTTTCCCTTCATCATATAATTTCATTATAGAAGCTGTCGTGGCGACAACCTTAGTTAATGAGGCAAGATCGTAGACATCATTTTTATCAATGTGTTTAAGTTTCTTATAAGTTTGATACCCGAATCCTTTATTGTATGCCAGTATGCCGTTTTTTACTACGGCAACCACTCCACCGGGAAACACGGAATCACGGATAGCCCTGCGCATTATTTGCTCTACATGGTAAAGGGAATCGCTGGATAAACCAGCTACTTCGGGATCATCTTTTCTGAGGATTGTCTTGGGTATATGGATACCGAAACCGCGTTTATAATGGGGTGGTATGTCAATAGGGAGTTTGCCGTTTATTTCGGAAGCACCAAATAATGCCGGTACGGTTTGTTCAACCTGGTTATTGGAAGCTGACCAGGCGCAAACCTGGACATCAGCATCGGGAAGGTCACGTACAACGTATGGATTGCCAAATGCAATCAGTGCAAGTGGACGATGTTGTGCTTCTAACCTTTTTAAAAAATGTATCTGTTCATCACTAAGTTGTATTTTTGATGCTGTTTTGACATGAACAAAAGAGCCGACAACGATCAGGCTATAATTACTGGCTTCCCTGATGATCCTATTTAAATCACTGCGGCATGTTCTCTTGTCATAAAGGCGAAACGTAACAGTCGGATGATATTCCCGCATCATACTTGCCAGTTCTTTACCGGTGTTTCCATCCTCATCGTCAGACATGGCGACAACCAGTATCCGGGGGTAGCGATGAGGTTCAATTGGTAAAATATGATGACGATTTTTCAATACGGTGACTGATTTTCGAGCGATTTTCCTCGATAACAAGACATGATCTTTTGTATGTACTTTTTGATCGAGTTCATTAAGGTTTACCTGGTCTTTTTGAAACAGCCCTCTTCTGATTTTCCATAATAGGATTTTTCGTACGGACTGGTCGATTCTCTTTTCCGATATTTTACCAGATTTAACGGCATCTATTACATCATGAATGGCCGTGTATTGATCAGGAGATAACAGTAATATATCAGCGCCTGCCTGAATTGCCATGACAGCCGCCTTACCGGGCGAATAATGATTGGTAATGCCATCCATTCTCAGTGCGTCGGTGATCACAAGGCCATGGAATTTGAGAGTGTCTTTTAAAAGTTTGTTTAATATGTCCGGATCGAGTGTGCCGGGTAATGCTTTTTTCCCGCTAATTTTTGGAAAAGCTATATGAGCACTCATAATACTCGGTACCCCGTTATCTATTAGTTTTCGAAATGGAACCAATTCAAGTGTGTCGAGCCTTGTATATCCAAACCTACTAACAGGTAACTGCAGATGAGAGTCGATGTGCGTATCTCCATGGCCCGGAAAATGTTTAGCGGTAGGGACGAGTCCTTCATCCAGTACACCATGCATATAGGCTGTTCCATAGGCAGCTACGGTCCTGGCATCACTGGAAAACGAGCGAACGTTGATAATGGGATTATCCGGATTATTATTTACATCAATATCGGGTGCAAATATTTGATCCACTCCCAATGCTTTTGCTTCATAGGCGGTAATTCTGCCAACCTGATAAGCGTAATAGGGATTACCCGTTGCGGCAATGCCCATCGCGGGGGAGAATCGCGTACTGCCTTGAATACGCATTGCCGGACCAAATTCCATGTCTTCTGTTATCCAGAGAGGTATACGGCTTATCTTTTGAAGTTTATTGGTCAACATAGCCTGCCCGTACACATTTCCGCTAAAAAAGATGAGGCCGCCGATGTGATCTTCCAGTATACTTCTCTTCAGACGTTTATATTCGTCAGACTCCTCATTTGTAAAATCTCCGTTGGCATAGGTGAAAAATAACTGCCCGACTTTTTGCTTAAGGGTGAGGTTCTTTAAGATCGTATTGACTTCAGTACTATCGACTTTTCCAGCCGGACGAGTGTCAATCCAATTTTTAAATAGTTGTTTGGATAATGTTAAATGAAATGTAAGTATCAGAAGTAACAGAAATAGAAAAAGTATCGAAAACTGAAACTTCGGATAACTTGCTTTATAATGTGAAAAACTTGTAATACGTTTTTTTCTTCTCTTCATACACCAGTCCCCTAAGACTCTGTACCCCGGTCGATTTAATTAACTTTGAAAATAAAGATTCTAATATGGCAAATGCTAAGTTATAAATCGTGTAAAATTATGTTTAAATGCCGCTAAAATGATATTTATCGGATAAGAGTGGTAAAACAAAGCTTTAATAAATTTTGCACGTCTGCCGAAAGATTTTCCTTATAGTATTAAAACATAACACCTGTTACTACAATAACAGTAAATTTCAAAACAAATACATATTAAATTACTGTGAATTCGGACTTAATATCATCGTTTTGTGCGGTTGTGATAAGGTTAATGCCGGGTTTTGTGAAAGTTTACGATATTCACCATTCAACCACATTTGTATTTGATCATCGTAATGGCTGGATAACGGGTTACCTGACTGACCGGTCGGCAGTACCGTATATGTGCTTTTTAAATCTGAAAAATCAACAATCCGGCGAATGGACGGCCCCAATTCCATTTGATAGGGATGCAGCCAGCTGAATTGGCCGTTATTCACCGTCAGGCCGTCACCTTTTACGGGATAAGGTCCGCGGTTCAATATATTTTTCACGATAAGTTTAAGCGTGTTCCCCGCACCCGGTTCTTTGGCGGCGGGACCGAGTAATTGAGGTTCAAAGGTCATTGTATGTAAATTTTCCCAACGCCATCTATAAGGTTTGGAACCCAGTGAATCGGCCAGGAAAGTCACTGCCTGCCGCATGCTTTTAAGTATGATATCACGCCTGGTCTCGATCTGTGGGGTATTGATATTATCAAATAATGGAGAGCCTGGTGTCCATGTGCTATCTGAAGTCCTGGTTGAATCAACCATCAAAAGATGATTCATTGTTCGAACCGGTAAATTTTCAAGACGTATGAAATCGTGGTAGGCTGTTTTACCCATATCATCTTCGAGTGTATTCCTCGCCAAATCCATGAAAAAAGTATCAAAAATAGATGCGGCCGTTTCGCTTGGCTCATATTTGTAATCCCAGTTTTTCAAATAAGGGATGGCTTCAGCGATTAAGCTGTCCTCACTATCCGACTCGAGAACCGGAAGTATATTACCGGTTATCATTTTAGCATTGCTCGATAAAGATGAGTTTTGGAGCTGCTTGAAATCGTCAACGGTAAAATCTTTATGGGATTCCAGGAAATTCGTAATGGTTGTTATCCTTGAAGGCGGTTCCCAAAAAGTAGCCAGGTAATAGGGATAATTCTTGCTGACAACTCTGTTGTTGGCATTAGCGATCCAGCCCCGTTTGGGATTAATAACGTGCGGCATTTTGCTGTATGGGATGAATCCCTGCCAATTATAATCCGGATCCCATCCTTTTCTGAACAATATCGGATTATGTTTACGAATAGGAATTTTACCTACAGAATACATGGCTATATTGCCGGCTTTATCTGCATACATGAAATTTTGAGCCGGAACACCAAAATAGGGGAGCGCCTTTTTAAATTGCTCAAACGATTTTGCCCAATTCAATTTCATGAATGTTGTCAGTTCATTACTCATGTCATAACCGGTCCAATCCATGGCAATAACTTTATTACCCAGTAACTTCTTATCGGGGAAGATATCAGAAATGATTGGGCCGTGATCCGTCATGCGTATTCGTAACGCAATCTGATCGCCTTTTTTTGTTTTTATGAGCTCATTATCAACTTTAAACGGTTTATATTTCGCTGCGGGTCTGGTAGTGTCCGCTGTTTGTAATGAGTCCACGACATAGCGTCCACGATCATTGGGATCGACCTGTTCAAGGAAGAAATCCGTATCATCGGCCATTAAATTGGTAAGTGACCAGGCCATGAAGTCATTTTGACCCACTAAGATGAACGGTTCTCCTGGACGTGTCGCTCCGGAAAGATGCCGGCCGTCTAAATTGAGAACAACTTCGTACCAAACATCCGGTATATTCAATCCAAGATGAGGGTCACCGGCAAGTAATGGGAAACCTGAGATTGTCTTATTTCCGTCAACCACCCACGCGTTACTGCCAATATGAGTACCATCCATGTTCAATAAATGGCGTACCGAAAAATCGCGTTTAACCATTGGCATGAGACTCGAAGCAAGTCTTCGTGTTTCACCTGAAGTCAACGAGGTCGCCGCACTATCAGGCCATGTAGGGAAGATCTGCTTCAGTTTTGATGGTGGCATATGTCCACTCAGATACCCGAAAGTGGTCTCACTCCACCAGCTTACATTAAGCTGCCAAGCGAACATTCGGGATAAAGCCACTGTATTTGTAACTGTCCATTTTAACGGTTTTATTCCCGTCAGTGAAAATTCAATAGGTAACTTGTTGCGGTTATTTCGGACATAAGTATTAACCCCGTCGGCATAAGCCTGCAAAATATTGCGCTCAGAATCAGGTAAGGCTTTTACCATTTTTTTCGCCATTCGCCAGAATCCCAAAACACGCATATATTTGTCAGTTGGGACCATTTTCTTGCCAAAAAATTCAGCAAATCGTCCTTGTTCGGCAATCTGGGTTAATGTCATCTGCCAAAGGCGGTCCTGCGCATGAACATAGCCGACAGCAAAATATAAATCGTGCATATTTTTAGCTGATATATGCGGAACACCGTAATCATCCCAATTAATGGTTACCTGTTGTTCAAGCCCGTCAATTTTCAGCCTGGCGGAGTAATCGGGCAGTGGTTTGTAGAAAGTCCAGTAAATAGCTATTCCGGCAAAACCAATAATAACAATGATCAGGAATAGAAGAATCTTGGCAAATGATTTCATGTTTGAAATACTAAATAATTATCAAAATATGTTTGAAAGATAATCAATAACTTTACACACGTTTAATAAATAGATTTTAACATAATCTAAAGATATACAAAATATAACAAGAGGTTTTATCAGTCGACATGTTCCTAAGCAGGGATAAAATGAAAGCAGTAGCAGATACATTCGGTACACCTGCTTACTGTTATGATGAAAATACCATTGAACAAAAGTGTCAAAATCTAAATCAACTATTCCCGGAATTACCGGTTAAGTGGTTGTATGCCATCAAGGCAAATGATAATCCATTTATACTTGAAATAATACACGCCCAGGATTTCGGTTTTGATACGGTAAGTTTTGAGGAAGTGGTTCTCTCCCAATATTTCCACGAAGATCCACATAATATTTTCTATACGGAAAATAATATGACTGATCATGAAATGGAACAGGCTATAGATGCCGGTGTAATATTAAATATCGGTTCATATTCCCGATTGGAGAGTTATTGCAAGCATCCCGACACACATCGGTGTTCTATCCGCATAAATCCTGATATAGGAGATGGTCACCATGAACGGGTCGTCACAGGAAATAAAGACAGCAAGTTTGGTATCCGCTTCGATTTGGTGGGCGATTGCCTGGAGCTTGCTAAAAAATATGATGTCAAAATAACCGGAATTCATATTCATATTGGCAGCGGTATTAAGAAGCCGCGTAATTTCACTGCCGCGATGAAAAAATTACTGAATATTTCTTACCGGTTTCCCGATCTTGAAATGGTAAATTTTGGTGGAGGGTTCCCCATCCCCTATAAAGAGAGTGAAAAAGAGTTCTCCCTTGAGGATTTTAAAGAACAGGTGACAGATCTGCTCGCAAAGGATATCGAAAACAGACAGAAAACGATCACTTATTATTTTGAACCCGGACGTTATATTGTTGGACAAAGCGGTGTTCTGCTGACACGAGTGAATACGGTCAAGAATCAAGGCAGGAAGGTGTTTTTGGGTACTGATACCGGCTTTAATCATCTCATACGCCCATTATTATATAATGCTTATCATAATGTTATTAATATCGATAGGATGGATGAACCGGCCACAGAAATCTATACTGTCAGTGGTAATATTTGTGAGAGTGGTGATGTTTTAGCTGATAACCGGATACTGCCAAAGACCATAGAAGGGGATATCCTGGCCCTGACTGAGGCGGGTGCTTATGGTATGACGATGGCATCCGAATATAATCGGCGGGCCTATCCGGCAGAAGTATTAATCCGGAAAAACGGTGAATTGAAATTGATAAGGCCAAGAGTTTCAGCTGAAGAAACAGTTAAACAATTTTTTATTGATACAGGTTACAAACCGTAATTGAATATTGATGAGATATTGCCTACTCTTTTCCATAAAAAGAGAGCATTATAGACTGAAAAATCGCTTTTAGAAAAAAAATATTGAATCAATCAATAGAGATAAAAAAATTAATGAGAGGAAATTATTATGGACATTAAAAAAGTCGCCGTTGTTGGTGGTGGTACGATGGGGAATGGTATTACCCATGTGTTCGCCATGAACGGTTTTGATGTAACATTAGTTGAAGTCAAACAGGAGTTCGCCGACAGAGCATTGGCTAATATCGATAAAAACTTGTCTCGCATGGTGAAGAAGGAGAAAATCACCGAAGACGACAAGAAGAAAACACTTGATAATATAACCGTTAACCTGAATCTTGAAGACGGTGTTAAAGATCGGGATTTAATCGTGGAAGCAGTCAACGAAAATTTTGATCTCAAAAAAAAGATATTTGGAACGATCGATAAATCGGCACCGGATACTGCCATTTTAGCTTCCAATACATCATCTATTTCAATTACCAAACTGGCAGCTGTAACCAATCGGCCGGAACAGGTAGTCGGGATGCACTTTTTCAATCCCGTACCTGTTATGCGTTTGGTTGAGATCGTACGTGGACTCGATACCTCCGATGAAGTTTATCAAACGATAGAAGACACAGCTAAGAAATTGCAGAAAGAACCGGTACCTGTTAATGATTATCCTGGTTTTGTTTCCAACCGGGTGTTGATGCCGATGATTAATGAGGCTATTTTTGCGGTTTATGAGAACGTAGCAACCCCTGAAAACGTTGACTCGGTTATGAAACTGGGCATGGCGCATCCGATGGGTCCCCTGCGATTAGCCGATTTCATCGGTTTGGATGTTTGTCTTGATATTCTAAAAGTACTATATGAAGGTTTCAAGGACCCGAAATACCGGCCTTGTCCCTTGCTGGTGAAGATGGTTGATGCCGGCAAACTGGGGGATAAAACGGGTGAAGGTTTTTATAAATACGATAAATAAATTTAAAAACTATCATAAAGGGAGGCCATCAAAAGTGGTCTCCTTTTTTATGTGATAAACAAAAGTAGAGATCTATGATTGATTTAAGAAGCGATACGGTAACCAAACCAACTCCCGGGATGAGGGAATTTATGATGAAAGCAGAAGTCGGTGATGATGTGTTTGCCGATGATCCCACGGTAAATGCTTTTCAGGAAAAAGTGGCAGGTATGTTCGGTATGGAGGCCGGGCTTTTTGTTCCCAGTGGTACAATGAGTAACCAGCTATCGGTGAATTTATTAACAGAGCCGGGCAACGAAATAATTATTGATGAAACAGGCCATGTCTTTAATTATGAAGCCACAGCCGCGGCGTTGCTCTCTTCAGTTCAGTTACGTCCGGTTAAAGGAACCAATGGTGTTTTGACCCCCGAAGTCATAGAGCCGGCTATTAGGACAAAAAATGAATGGGATCCTCACACAAAAGTAATTGCGCTTGAAAATACTACCAATAAAGGTGGCGGTGTATGTTATACAAAAGATAATCTGCTGTCCATCAGGGAATTGGCTGATAAGCATGGGCTGTTTGTTCACCTTGACGGCGCGCGTATCTGGAATGCTCATATAGCATCGGGCATAGACTTTGGGTTTTTCGGGAAAATTGCCGATACCATTTCAGTTTGCTTCAGTAAAGGTTTGGGTGCACCAGTCGGATCTATGTTGCTATCAACCAAAGCAAGAGTTGCCAAAGGCCGTAGAATGCGGAAAATGTTGGGTGGAGGTATGCGTCAGATTGGTATCCTCGCCGCCGCAGCTGATTATGCCGTGGATCATCATTTACCCAAACTGGCGGAAGATCATAAACGGGCAAGGAAATTTGCTGAAGTTGTCTCCAAATGTTCCAAACTGAATATAGACTTTGACCGGGTAGAAACGAACATTGTTATATTTGATGTTATAGATGAAACAGCAGAGTCAGCTCTTAAAAAATTACAAGATTATGATATTTTTATGGCTCCATTTGGACCGAAAACAATCCGTGCAACGTTCCATTTGCAGATAGGTGATGAAAATCTTGATAAGGTTATAGAATCACTACAGAAATTATTTAACTAAAATTAAGTGAAAAAGGAGTTTTTTATGAAGATAGGATTTCTCGGTTTAGGAAATATGGGGGAACCCATGGCTCGTAATTTACTCAACGCTGATAATCATGAAATTACAGTATACAACCGGACCTATTCAAAAACTGAGAACCTTAGGAAAGAGGGTGCAAAAGTAGCCGATTCTGTTCAGGATCTTGTATCCGATGCGGATATTTTGATCACTATGCTGTCTGACGATTACGCGCTCTTGTCGGTTATGTACGATGATGGCGGACTTGATGCCATGAAAGACGGTGCTATTCATATATCTATGAGTACTATCAGTACCGAACTGTCAAGGGAGTTTGAAGAAGTCCATGAACAGGAAAATACTACTTTCGTATCGGCACCTGTTTTTGGCCGGCCTGATTTTGCGGCCGACGGTAAACTTTGGATTGTTGCCGCCGGGGATAACGAAGCAATCGAAAAATGTAAACCTCTGTTTGAGATAATGGGCCGGGAAACATCCGTAGTAGGTGAAGAAGCATTCAAAGCCAATCTCGTTAAGGTAGCCGGTAATTTCATGATTGCATCCATGATTGAGTCTTTGGGCGAATCTTTTGCATTGATCAAAAAATCGGGTATGGATATTAAGGAATACCTTGAAATTATTAATGGGGCATTATTTAATTCGCCTATTTATAAGAATTATGGTACGCTCATAGCTGATGAATCGTATACACCGGCAGGTTTTAAGATGAAACACGGCCTGAAGGATGTAAGTCTTGCACTCGAATCAGCCGGTACGGCCGAAGTGCCCATGCCGTTGGCAAGTCTCATGCACGATCACTATCTATCCGGCGTAGCCAAAGGCTGGGAAGATTTCGACTGGGCGGCCCTGGCAAAAGTGAGTGCCGAAATGGCAGGAATTAAAGATGGAGATTGATGCGTTATATTAGTGCTGTTGATCTTATTAAGCCCGGTAATCTTACCGGGCTTTTTTTAGTTCCGGCAATTAAAGGCTGGGGATGTTACTTAATCTCTTATACCCGTATTCTTCACTTCATAAATAAACTAATTTCTCGTCATGTGTGTTAGAAAGATGAAAATATTATTGGGCAATAAATAATTATCAGAATCAAAAAAATAAAACGATAGATCATTCTTATGAAGTACAAAAAATTAGGTTATTCAGGTTTAAAAGTATCAGAATTGTGTATG
The DNA here is from genome assembly GCA_035267045.1 of Balneolales bacterium. Classification (GTDB taxonomy): domain Bacteria; phylum Bacteroidota; class Rhodothermia; order Balneolales; family DATFMH01; genus DATFMH01. The sequence goes on along the minus strand of DATFMH010000016.1, from coordinate 4,724 downwards.
GGTACAATGACTTTTGGCTCAACTTTTCACAATATTGGAGCCGTAGATCAAAAACTGGCCAACGAAATGATAGCCAAAGCGTATGGTTCCGGTGTTAATTTCTTTGATACGGCTAATGTTTATTCCCGTGGTGAATCGGAAAAGATACTCGGTCAATCTTTAAAAGATCTGGATATAAAACGGGATTCCGTTGTTTTAGCAACGAAAGTTCGAGGTGCCATGAGTGATGAAGCGGCCGAAGGAACAGGGGATGTAAATAACGTCGGTCTATCCCGAAAACATATAATGGAGGCTTGCGAAGCCAGTCTGAACCGTCTAAATACGGATTATATAGATTTGTACCAGGTTCATGGATGGGATCCGATAACGCCGATGGAAGAAACATTACAGGCGCTCACCGATTTAGTCAGACATGGAAAAGTACGATATATCGGTGTGTCTAACTGGGCTGCTCGTCAAATAGCCAAAGCTCTGCAGGTTTCGAAATTCAACGGCTGGGAATCATTTGTCTCCCTTCAGGCTTACTATTCTGTTGCAGCACGTGACCTGGAACATGAATTGCTGCCGCTTAGTAAAGAAGAAGGACTCGGTGTATTGCCGTGGTCACCTTTATCAGGTGGTTTTTTAACGGGTAAATACCGTCGAAATCAGGATGGTCCCGAAGATGCACGGCGAACCGGCTTTGATTTTCCTCCTGTCGATAAGGAAAAGGCGTATGATGTTGTGGATGCCATGGATGAAATTGCTAAAAAGCATGAATCGTCGATACCTCAAGTCGCCTTAGCATGGCTGTTGGAACAAAATGGCGTGGCTTCAGTTATTATCGGTGCCAAAAATATGTCACAGCTGGATGATAATTTGAGTAGCGCAGAAGTGGAATTAACAGCTGATGAACTTGCAACGATTTCGGAAATCACACAACCCCCACAGATTTATCCTGAATGGATGATCGATTTTCAAAGCAGGGGACGTAAATAATTCTATAGCAGGGAGCATAGTGCATGGCACAAAGAGCATAGGGATGAAAAGCATAATGATAAAAGTCTATCGATCACAGATAATCTGGTGCGCAGCCGACTCACTCTATGAATATAAAAACATAAAAAATGTTATAATGCGTTTATAAACCGGTCAAACCACTGGTGAATGCAAATTACTTATTTTGAAGAAGCATCATACGAAAAACGGATTTAGAAATAATCATCCCATTCCAGGGAGGAATTTCTGGGATTTTATCAAATGGCAGGGGCAGCGATTTGGTAAAGATCATAAACCGGTTGAACTGCCGGTCCATAAAAATGATGTGGGTTTCTTAAAAGAAAACAGATCGGTTCCCACATTAACATGGATTGGGCATTCGGCTTTTTTATTGCAATACAATGGTCTGAATATACTCACGGATCCTATGCTGGGTGAAAATGCTTCACCATTTTCGTGGCTGGGACCCAAACGCATTAATCCGCCCGGCCTTACAGTTGATGATTTGCCTCCAGTTGACTGGGTGATTTTATCCCACGACCACTATGACCATCTCGATCGTGCGACGATCTTGCAACTGGAAGCTAAGCAGAAACAAAATCCACCACATTATTTCGTTCCGTTAGGTGTAAAGGACTGGTTCCGTAATGAAGGTATTGATCGTGTTACAGAGCTTGACTGGTGGCAATCGATAACTAAAAATAAATGGATCATCCGCTGTGTTCCCGCCCAGCATTTCAGCGGCCGCTCTCCATTATCCATGAATAAAACGCTTTGGTCAGGATGGATTCTAACTCATCCTGATTTCTCCTTTTATTTTGTTGGTGATACCGGATATAATATAGATTTTAAAGAAATTGGAGAGCTATACGGACCTTTTGACTTAGCGGCTATTCCAATAGGGGCTTATGAACCTCGTTGGTTTATGAGTCCTGTTCATGTTGATCCTGAACACGCCGTCAAAATTCACATTGATATTAAATCTTATTTTTCCGTAGCCATGCACTGGGGTGCATTTATGTTGGCGGATGAAAAACCGGATGAACCACCTGAATTACTCTCAAAAGCGTTAAAAGAAAGAAAAATCCCGGAAGAAGAATTTATAAGTATGCAGATAGGTGAAACATTGAAATTGGATAAAATTTTATCTAAAAATCACAATGTGAACATGAATAAATAAACATTTTAAAATTATTACCTCATGTCTGAACATATAGTTGTCACCTGTAAAGTTGACAAAACGAAACGCGAGATTATTGAAGAAGGCTTAAAGGAACATGGCGAATTGGAGTTTATATACGATAAGAATAGTGAAGAAAGACAAAGAGCCTTAAAAAGCGCGGGTATCATCTTAGCCTGGCATCCCGCAAAAGAGTTTGGTAATGATTTTGATTTGGTAAAGAAAGCTCGCTTCATGCAGTTATTATCGGCTGGCGCCGATCATGTTCCATTTGAGAAGATACCGAAGAATATAACTATTGCCTCTAATGCCGGAGCCTATGGGGAGCCGATGGCAGAACACGTAGTTGCAATGGCGCTCGCCCTGTCCAAAAGGTTGATGGAGGAACATGAAAATATGAAAAGGGGCGAGTTTAATATGTTTGGTAAACCGAATAAATATATTAAGGATTCAACAATTGGTATTTTGGGTTTTGGTGGAATCGGCAAGCACACGGCTCATCTTTTCCGGTCTTTTGGATCCCTGATTTTTGCAATGAATACCAGCGGAAAAAGTGAAGAGGCAACCGATTTTATCGGTACACTTAAAGATCTGAAGTATATACTCGAATCATCAGATATTGTTGTTTTATCCATGCCTCTGAACAATGATACACGTGGATTAATCGGTAAAGAGCAATTGGAATGGATGAAGCCGAACGCCATATTGGTAAATGTAGCCAGGGGAGAAATTATCAGGCAAAAAGATTTATATGAGCATCTCCGGGATAATCCGGATTTTAAAGCCGGCCTGGAATCATGGTGGGTTGAACCGTTGCGTCACGGTTCATTTAAACTTGAGTATCCCTTAACCCAATTGCCGAATGTTCTGGCTTCCCCTCATAATTCATCAATAGTACCCGGGGTCATGGATCAGGCGATGGAGAAAGTTGTGACGAATGTGCAGCATTATATAACCGGTAAACCAATTAAAGGGCTGCTAAAAAGAGAAGATTATATATAAAGGCAGAAGGCAGAAGGCAAAAGGCAAAAGTTGGAATACAGAATCGGGAAGTTATGAATTGTTAGTGTCCCGATTCATAGGTTTTATTTTCCCTGTTACATCGATGATAACCGGATAGCCCTCTAATTTTTTGGGGATTTTTTGTTCAATCTCATTGGATTCCTTTTCAATCATAACTTTTATACATGGCTTCCCGTCGTCTGTCTCTCCCTGATATAACCCTACAACACCGGGAATAGACATAATTTCAGATGAATGTTGTTTTATAACCTCTTTGATTGGCGTCTTTTGCATGGTATCATTTTTATTTGATGAACGGCATTGTAAAATCAATAACGGTATTAAGCAGACGTAGAAGAAGGTGTGAAAAGTTCTGATATCGGAATTTAGCTTTCTCATATAATTCACATTTTTATTTAAAAAAAGCCCACTGTATAACTAATGTGGGCTTTTTACATGAAATTTATATGAAGAATTAATTGCCAACCATATGAAACGTTCCACCAAGTTTATTTGAATAATAGTTTAATACATCATTAATAGGATTGGCAACAGCTACTCTTTTACTTCCCGCAAATAACAAGCCTACGGCCCTTGGATTGGTCGTAACATTTTCAACCATCAATGATCCCGAATCGCCTGAATCAAGAAATTTACTTCCTTTGTTATTTACGAGAATTTGTCCTGTATAAGTTATTGTGAATGCTGTAGATCCGGCACATTCATCTTCGTATGATACGCTTATCGTTGCATTGAGACCCGAAACGGTAGCGGTTGTTAATCCGGTTGTTCGTCCGCTTTTCTTGACAGCCTGGTTCAGTGATGCGGCAACAGTTGAGGAGGATATAGTACCGATTTCGAGTATAGAGCCGGATGTGTTTACCATATTGGGATCGATCCTGGCAATTCCGGCATCTACATTGGCATTAGTTTGGGTTCCCGTGGCAGTATTCCAAAGACTTCCTCCACCGGATACCAGTGTTGCGACATTCTGTGCCTGGGTAGGATCACAATTAACGTCCACAAGTCCCGGTTGAATGACCGGATCACCGGCTGATGCGACTCTGTTATTACCACCCGGTGCAATATCACCGTAAAATACATGATAATTACTCAGGATATATATATTCGATCCATCCGTAATCAAAGATCCTAATGTTCCTGAGCAACAGTAGCCGTTTGCATTATCATATCTCCAACCGCCCGAGGTTCCAAGTTGAATAGGGGGTGATTGAATGGCTGTATGACTTACCGTTGTTCCTCCACCACCACCGGGTTTACCACCTCCGTGATTTGAATTTCCTTTTAAAGGTTGTAATGTTGTTATTTTACCGACTACATACATTCTTGTCGGTACATTATCCAGTTCAGCCGGAATTGGAGATGGTTGTCCCTTGGCCCTGGCCTGGGCAACAATATCAGTTTGTGTTAGAACTAAAATTGCCGGTTGACCGCTTTGATCTAAACCTATAGCCGTTCCCACAACCCCATTTGTTTTCAAGAGTTCAGATGTAAACTTTTTCTGTACCGGAACCAACGCCTTTATCGCCGGATTATCCATTGA
>DATFMH010000015.1:0-2499 GCA_035267045.1 Balneolales bacterium | reverse complement strand
TTTTGCCCAATATCTGCATTTTCGCGACTTCGAAATCCTCGAATCCCGAAAGCATTCGGGATGCTGCGGTTCCGAAGTCGCTCAGGCTTTGATATTGAACAAAATTCCTGGTTTTGCAAAGCCTTCTTTTAATCAATTAATACAATCATTGTTTGGGGATTGACTTATTATGAAGCAAAAAAGAAGCAAGACCGCTGCTGGTAAAAAAATGATTTTCAAGTCAAAATTTTATATACCTATTATCCTATTGTTAATCATTGTCTTATCAATATTTACTAATCTACCCTCGTTTGCAGACTTATTTACTGGATCATCATTTACATCAAATAGAAAAGATGCAGACAGTGTTCAGGTTCAGAAGATATTGGATAACATGAGTCTGCGGCAAAAAGTCGGTCAATTATTTATTACTTATGCCCGGGGACATTTCAGGAATGAAGATACGCCTGAATTTAAGCGTATTAAACGACTAATCACTAAAGAAGATATTGGTGGCATCATTTTCTTTGATGGAAACATTTATGGTCAGGCCATGTTAACCAATAAGCTTCAGAAATTAAGTCATATCCCATTATGGATCACCGAAGACATGGAATTTGGTCCGGCCATGAGAATTCATGGCAGCACACGTTTCCCGCCAGCCATGGCTATCGCTGCTACTGGCAACCCCAATTATGCCTATCAGGTTGGCCGAATCACCGGTTATGAAGCAAATGCCCTTGGAGTAAATCAAATATTTGCACCCGATGTTGATGTAAATAATAATCCGGATAATCCTGTTATTAACGTACGATCTTTTTCAAGTGAAGCCAAAACGGTCGGTATCTTCGCTGATGCTTTTATGAAAGGTGTAATGGATGAAGGGGTAGTTCCCACAGCCAAACATTTTCCGGGTCATGGGGATACTCATGTAGATTCTCATGTTGGATTGCCGGTTAGTCCGTATAGTTATTCCAGATTGGATACGCTCGAGTTGGTTCCCTTCAAAAAAGTCATTGACAGTGGAATTCCAAGCATTATGACTGCGCATATCGCCTTCCCAAAAATAAGTGGAAATGACACCTTACCTGCGACATTAGATCCTGATATCATACACAACTTACTGCGAGACAGCCTGCATTTTAAAGGGTTAGTTGTTACTGATGCCCTGCGTATGGAAGGCATTACGTTGCATTATTCTCCGGGACAAGCAGCCGTTAAAGCAATACAAGCCGGTTCAGATCTGCTTTTATTACCTTCCGATCAATACACAGCCATTGAAGCCGTCATGCGCGCAGTAAAAAGTGGCAAAATCAGTGAACAGCGGCTGAACCGTTCCGTACGAAAAATTCTGGACTGGAAGGTTAGAAAAGGATTATTTAGAAACGATCAAATAAACGTCAACGATCTTGATCAAAAAATTCGCACAGAAGATCACGTCTTACTATCTCAAAAAATTGCCCGGAAATCAGTCACGGTACTAAAAAATAAGGATCATATCTTACCGATAGTTCCTCATCGTTATCCGAAAATATTATTGATTTCAATGGCGGATAATAAAGATGGGAATACCGGTTTAGAGATGGCTCGTATGATGCGGGAATATCATCCTGATGTTGCATTTCATATTTATGATGAGCGTACCTGTCGAAGTGATTTGAATAGAATAATTCACGAGGCGCGACACTACAGCCTTATTGTTGTTGGCTCGTTTGTTCACATTAAAACAGGAAGCGATATACAGCTGAACCGGGAACAGATTCATTTCTTAAAACGGTTACGGGCACAACACCGGCCGCTCGTTTTGGTATCATTTGGTAATCCATACATCATTCGTGATTTGCCCCGAGCTAATGTTCAGGTTTGTGCCTGGTCCGCAGCTAATAATCAAGTGGATCAAACCGTACCCGCTCTTTTTGGAGCTTCTGAGATCAATGGTCGCTTGCCCATCAGTATTCCGCCTTACTATAAACGAGGGGATGGCATTCATATTCCAAAAACGATATTACGTATAGACAAACCGGAGGTCGCCGGGTTGTCCAGTGATTCACTTTATAACGTACAGCGAATTATGCGAAATGCCATACAGGATTCTGTTTTTCCAGGGGGAGTAGTTGCGGTTGTGAAAGATGGAATCATGGCTTACAATAAGGGATTTGGTTATCAAACCTATAAGAAAATCAAACCTATCCGAAATACGGATATGTATGATATGGCATCACTTACAAAAGTGGTTGCAACTACATCGTCCATCATGAAATTATATGATGAGGGAAAAATAAACCTGAACGATCATTTATCGAAATATTTCAAAGCTTTTCGTAAGCCACCTAAAAACAAGGTCACAATTAAAGAACTCTTAACTCATACATCTGGTTTTCCACCGGATTTTCCCATGAATTATGTTCATAAATACAAGGGACATAAAGCGCTCACCAAGGCGGCATTGGAGGTTCCACTGATCAACCCTCCGGGTAAAAAATATGTGTATAGTGATATTAATTTTATTACCCTTGGTGC
>DATFMH010000014.1:0-9781 GCA_035267045.1 Balneolales bacterium | reverse complement strand
CTTTCCCTTTTTCCATTTGTGAATCGGTAAGCGAGTTCTGCCTGGCCAATTCTTTCCACTGACGATGCCAGTACAGACGCCCCAAATCAAATTTTAATGCTAATGCAAAAGATGAAAAAATTCCCCGGGCAGAAGTGTTTTGTATGAGAATACCGGATTTTGAAATGACTTGTTCTTCAATTCCCAATTCTTTTTCAAGACGATAGGTTAGATGATCCCGTTTCCGCTCTAACTGAGCAATGGATAAAAAATGTCCTTCGGCCGTTTTGGGAATACGAACGTAAACATACCGGCCAATGACACCACTGGCAACGACTATTATCATACTCCAGAATGATATCGCGACAAGGCCTGTTAGCCTGAAACTGGTATGTAAGACTACCAGAAAAGGTCCGAGCGTACATAAAAATATATGAAAGCTTAACCAGCCTCTGAGCTTCCCGAACCGGTGTAACGATTCGAATCTCTTCCGGATGCTGTAAGTTGCCACGCCTATAATCATAAATAGGCTGCCGACTACACCCAATCCGTGGCCTATCTCACCTGAAGGTTTAAATAGATCATTATCTTTTCTATAAGGGCGTTCCTGAACAGGGGTCGTATAATAATGATACCCTGAAACAAGAGGTGGTATTGCAATAGCAAACCATACGATCAAATAGATCATTGGCATGATCCGGGGTTTACCGGATGAAATTGTCATATGATACAGTTAAAGAGTTTATAATTAAATGATAGATGACACGGAATCACAAGAAGTATTGAAAAACCAATTTAATCTATGAAAGTCCTCTTAGTATTTAAAATATTGTCTGATGGATAACTCTATTTAAATCTGGACTATATCCGATTTAAACTATTCTGTATCTGATGTATGCTATAATGGAAGAGTAAGTTTAAATACTGTTTAAATGTAATGTTGAGTAAAATAAGGTGATTTCATTTTACATAATTCAAATATTAAAATCAGTATAAATAATCCGAATTTTAGAAAAAGAATATAAACCTATAAGGTTATAACTGATCTGAATTTTTACTTTTTTGTAAAAAAACGATAATTCATCATGCCAATAGGGTGATATTATTACTTTTAGGCTGGAATATTCCAAATAGAATGTTATAATCTGTTGTAAAAGATCAAGTATGAGGAACAATAATTTTTGGAGGGGTACGAAATAAATAAGAGCTTAAACTTTTCAAACCGTTCTACGTAACAGTATAAACTTGTAAATCATGTGAACTATCCTATTTAATGTTCAAATAACAGAGGTTTATCATATCAATTAAATATTATGAAACAAAACTATCATTTCTCTTATCTCACAAAAACATTGGCTGCCATTGTATTATGTTTAGGTCTGGCCAATATTAGTAATGCTCAAACAAAACGCTATCTCCATGGTGATGGGAAGAATGAAACCAATCATTCCATGTTCCGGCCTATCGATAGTTGGCCGACTCCCAATGAGTATCGATCGGCATCCGGTTATCCGGGGCCGAAGTACTGGCAACAGGAGGCTGATTATAAGATCAAAGCCAAACTGGATACATTAAATAAAGCGGTCAGCGGTACCGAGCGGATTACGTATCATAATAACTCCCCAGAGAAGCTGAGTTTTTTATGGCTTCAATTGGATCAGAATGTCCGTTCTAAAAAATACAGCCGGACATATGAGAAACAGGGGGCATTACCTGAAAAACTGAGTGAACGAGCCCGCAGATATCTTGGTCGGCCAAAATTTGACGGTGGTTTCAAGTTAACAAGGGTTCAATTGGTTGATAAAAATGGCAAACTTGTGGATGCCGATTATTACATCGACAATACCGTGATGCGGGTAAATCTTCCAAATGAATTGAATCCGGGAGATATTCAGCAACTGGAAGTCGACTGGAGTTTTAAAGTCCCGGACAACGGACGAGGTGCCAAAGAAAAAGTCAAAGACGGATGGTTGTATGAGATCGCGCAATGGTATCCACGTATGAGTGTTTACGATGACGTGAACGGTTGGCAAACCGATCAATTTCTCGGCCGTGGCGAGTTTTACCTGGAGTTTGGAAATTTTGATGTTCAGTTAACAGTACCGGCCAGTCATATTGTCCAGGCTACCGGAAAGTTACAGAACCCTGAAGATGTTTTAACAAAAACACAGCGCAGACGGTTGAAAAAAGCATTACAAAGCGAAACTCCAGCTTATATCATCAAACCTGATGAAGTAATGAAACCGGAGTCACGGCCTAAACATGGCGGCATGCTCACCTGGCATTTCAAAGCTAATCATGTCCGTGATTTTGCCTGGGTATCTTCAAGAACTTATGTCTGGGATGCAGCCGGTGTTAAATATAATGACAATAGTGCTCCCATTGCCTGTTATTCTCTTTATCCCCGCGTAGCAATGCCTTTGTGGAATAAGATTAATACCCGGGCCATTGTTCAGACCGTTAAGACCTACGGCCGCATGGCATTTCATTATCCGTATCATAAAGCTGTTAGTGTGCACGGACCCGTATTCGGAATGGAATATCCGATGATCGAGTTCTCCGGTGCACGACCGGATCCGGATGGCCATTATACCAAAAGGCTGGAGCACACACTGGCCATGGTTACCATTCATGAAGTCGGACATAACTGGTTCCCGATGATTGTAGACTCGGATGAGCGCAAGCACACATGGATGGACGAGGGCTTGAATACATTCCTTGAGTATTATGCCGAACAGGATTTCGAGAAAGGATTTCCAAGCTCACGCGGACCCGCAAAAACAATTGTGAATTATATGAGAAATCCGAATCAGGATCCTATAATGATGCATTCGGATTTGATTCGTGGTTTTAACTTCGGTAATAATGGTTACGGTAAACCGGCTGCAGGATTGGTCATGCTCCGTGAGCATATACTCGGAAAGAAAAATTTTGATTTTGCATTTCATCAATACGCTAAAAAGTGGATGTACAAGCATCCGAAACCGGCCGATTTCTTTCGAAGTATGGAAGAGGGAAGTGGTGAGGATCTCTCCTGGTTCTGGAGAGGATGGTTTTATACCAATTATGCCAATGATCAGGCGTTAACGGATGTCTGGAATCAACCGGCTGATTCTCTCATAGGTAATAGCGATCGCGGTAAAAACTATTGGCGTATTAAAATAGAAAATAAAGGCGGATTGATCTTGCCGGTAAAAATGCTTGTTGAATTTACCGATGGTACCAAAGAACGTATGGATCTTCCGGTTGATATCTGGCGTGATAACGAACAGTCATTTACCAAAGGATTTTTTACGGATAAGGATATCGAAAAAGTTGTGCTCGATCCTGATCAGGTTATGGCAGATATCGATACAACGAATAATATTTGGACAAATCCGAAACTGAAACGTAAAGAGAATCAACATACCAATTAATTTCAGGTGTAAAGTTATCTGATGTTCAAACATTCAGTAAAATTATCAATTTACAAGGGCTGCTATGGGGCAGTCCTTGTTTGTTGTATTTTGATGTTGACGAATATCTCTCTCATGGCCCAAAATAAAGGTATCCTGGGTTCATGGCAGTTAACGAAAAATGATCGAAAAGTTATCGAGGTGCCCTTTTATCTGTCTATACAGGAAATTGATAATGGAAAACGACTTATGATTAAAGATTCTGTACGGTTAGCTAATGGAAGTATAGAATATAACAATGAGATTATCCCGGTTGGGATTGATGAAAATACCCGTGAGAAAAGTGTTATCATCAAATGGATTAACAAACCGCATGAGTTTACACTGGAAAGATATGAACAACTGGGCAAGTGGCAGTATATCCGGTTGAATCTTCATTACAAAAGGGTGGGTTCATTTTTAATGCTTAACAGGCAGACAAGAGAATACGGAGTGGATGAACAACATAAGTTCAAATATGAATCTGTTGTTGATTAGCAATAATTATCCATAATAATTTAATGAGTTACCAAGTTTTAAATCCGATTATGTTAAAAGTGTTATCAGGATTACTTTTTTTGTTGCCGGTGGGATTTATGGGGAAACATTCTGCTGTTCATACCATGAGGCATAACATTCATATTACGTATACGAAAATGGCTGTGGAGGATTCGGTAATAACGGCAAAGATCTCCTTTTTTTCCGATGATTTTCAGAACATGATGCGAAAATTTACAGCTGATAAGTCATTGATCGCCAAGCATGACGGTAGTCAGGATTCCATACTTGTGAGATATCTGAATAACCATTTTAAATTGAAAGCAGATAATGACTTACATGGTCCGGAAATAATTTCAAGCGGTGAAGACGATCGTATGTGTTGGTATACATTACAATATGTTTCTCATAAGGATATTCATAAAATTACGATCACGAATGACATCCTTTTCGAGGTATTCAACGATCAAAAGAATCTCTTCCAGGTTATGCATTTCCCCGATGGCAAAGAGCAGTCTTTTTATTTTGTTCAAGGTGCGGCTACATATAGCGCACAATTCTAAGTCCGATTATTTTTGGGTTTAATCGGATATTCTCGAATGGATTATTTTTTGAGCTTAGCCTGATCTTCATGGTCCTCTGCCAATTCTACCGATAAATTTTCAGGTATGGAAAGACTGATGATTTTTTGGCCGGTAGTCGGTTCCGGTGGATTATCCAATGCAAAAACTTTAATCTCTCCCGTTGTATTTACAACAAATAAAGGAATAGTAAGCCCGTCTTGTGAACTTCGAAATGTATCGTAATTGTACTCTTTTGTTAGATTCGTAGTTTTTAAAGTAGCTCCTTTCTCAAATAGCTCTGTTAAATTCACATAGGTTAATCTTTTATCAAAAAGGATTCGGCCACTCAGATGACCTGTTATATCCCGATTCTTATTTGGCCGCTCAGACGCCGGTGATAATTGAAACACCTGTGACCGGCCGAATATTTCTACGAACCGGAGTACTGACAGTGAGTTTACTTCATCATTGGAAGTCATGGCAAGAAAATGGCCAATCCCGTCGAGATTCATCTCATCCAGGGCGAATTCATCAAGAACGTTACCATAATATGTTTGCAGGCCGTTTAAACGTGCATCAGAAATATTTTTCCAGTTAGTATCTGCCAGGAGAACTTTAACACCCTGTTTTTGTAACTCCAGGCCTATTTTTTGACTCCATTCATGAGCTCCAAGTATCAAAAAGCCGCGAGGTATCGGTTTAGCGACGCCCAATAACCGGGCAAGCGGGGAGGCGGTCAATCCATAAATAGCCACTGTTCCGATAATTACAACGAAAGTATATGGTATCATAAACTCTGCCTCCGCATGTCCCTGGGCTACAAGCTGGAAAGAAAATAATGATGAGACAGCGGCGGCTACAATACCGCGTGGCGCCATTCCTACCAGGAAAAGTCGTTCCCGCCAGTTGAGTGTTGACCCGATAGTTGAAAGATAAACGGTAGCCGGACGGACGATAAGTATGAGAAATACGAGAAAACCGATACTTCCCCAGCTGATATGTTGGATATCCTGAACAGTAAGCCTCGAAGCAAGAATAATAAAAAGCAGTGATATTAAAATGACGCGCAGGTTTTCCTTGAATTCAATAATATGCTTAACATGGACATCCCTCTGATTAGCCAACGCAACTCCCATAACCGTGACAGCAAAGAGTCCTGATTCCTGTTGGAATAAGTTGGAAGCTTCAAAAATACTTACCACCATCATTAATGAAATAGGATTATGCAGAAAATCCGGGATAAGGTGTTTCTTCAGCATGAAATAAAGGATAAGTGCTCCTATGATTCCAATCGCTCCTCCAAAGAAAAGGGTTTTAAAGGCACCAAGAGCTGCCACCCCAATTCCCGAACGAAAACCACCAACCAAAATCATTTCAAAGACGAGTACGGCAATACCGGCGCCTATAGGATCATTAACAATCCCTTCCCATTTTAGAACAGAACCAACTTCTCCTGAAGGGCGAACCTGCCGTAACAGAGGGATGATAACCGTCGGACCCGTTACAATAAATATGGCCCCCAATAAAACGGAAAGGGATATGTCGAAATGTAAGAAATAGTAAGCACCAACAGAGCCTAACACCCATGTTACGATGACGCCTACCGTAATAAGATTCCGGACAACATCCCCAATATTTTTAAGTTCTGAAAAACGCAGGCTGAGTCCTCCTTCAAAGAGGATAACAGCAACGGATAAGGAGATTATAGGAAATAACAGATCACCAAAAAGGTGATCGGGATTGATAATTCCGGTTACGGGTCCGGCTGCAATACCGGCTAATAGCAATAATAAAATGGCCGGAATTTTGAAACGCCAGGCGATCCATTGCGAGGCAATTCCAAGAAAAATTATTAAGACAAGTCCAAGTAACAGGTTCTCAGTCATCTATTGATTCATCTGGATACAGGATATAATGAATAGGCGCGGTACATTGAGTTTAATACCATGGTAATACCATAGTTAAATGACTCCGCTACATATATAATCTAAAAGAATAGCTGATTAAAACTAATGGAGAAGTGTCTGTTTGTCTATGTATTAATGTGTTATAGTAGTATTCATTAGACAACAGACGATTATCGACTGATGATAGACGACAGAGTCTATGAAATAAAGCGACACAAGTTGAATACAATATATCATTATTTAGGTTTCAACATTTACTAAAGTGTCTCCATCCATTCGACGCTTCTTTTGGCGGAGGAGGGAGAGCCTGTCCCATATACATTCGGGAGTACAAGAGTGGCTAAGCTAAGTGTAGACGAGCATAATACCTAAATTACATAATTTGGCAAAATTTGATCTTTTGTTAAAAAATAAGCCTCAACTGACGATTGATACTCTGCATTTCTCCAGGATATTTTATAATTCTGTGAACGTTTTGTGGTTAATTCATTCAGGTAAAGATTAGTCTAATTTGTCGTTTAATCTTTCAAGGATATCATCGAAATTCAAACTTGCTTCTGCACTTTGAGCCATATCCCTGAAGGTGAACTTACCGGATTTCAATTCATCTTCCCCGACAATGATTGCAAAACGTGCACCTTCGCGATCGGCATCTTTCATCTGGGATTTCATCGAACGGGCGGCATAATCGAGCGTACAGGAGAAGCCTGCATTGCGAATAACTTCAACATGTTTTAAAGCCCACTCTCTGGCATTGTCGCCATACGTTACGATATAGACATCGACATCGGGTGTGGTACCCAGGTTAATATTAAGTGCTTCACAGGCAATGAGTAACCGCTCGATACCGGCTGCAAAACCTACAGCGGGTGTTTTACGTCCGCCTATTTCTTCAACCAGCAGATCATAACGTCCACCGGCTCCCAGGGCATCCTGTGAACCCAGGTCGGGACTGACGAGTTCGAAGGCGGTCTTGGTATAGTAATCTAATCCTCTCACCAGGCGGGGATCTTCTTCGTAATGAATATTAAGGTCGTCAAGATAGCATTTTACCTGTTGATAATGTTCTGCACAGTCCTCATTCAGATAATCGGTTATAACCGGAGCATCGGCTATAAAAGGTTGATCTTCTTCCTCTTTGGAATCGAGTATACGCATCGGATTCGTCTCGAATCGTTGCTGAGAAATTTTACTCAGTTTCGACAGGTTTGGGCGAAGATAGTCCTGCAATACCTGTTTGTATTTTTTACGGCTTTCCGGGTCACCCACCGAATTCAATTTTAATGTAAAATTATGAAGGCCGATTTCCTTATACACATAAATCATGAATGCGATGATCTCGGCATCAGCTAATGGATGAGCACTACCGAGAATTTCGGCTCCGAATTGATGAAATTGGCGCTGACGGCCTTTTTGCGGTCGTTCGGCCCGAAACATGGGGCCCATGTAGAACAATTTCTGTGTGCCGCCACGCTGTTCAAGGTGGTGTTCCGTAAAGGCACGCGCCACCGGTGCGGTTCCTTCCGGACGCAGCACATAGTGATCGTCTCCACGATCGAAAGCGAACATTTCCTTCGAAACGATATCCGTTAACTGTCCCACCCCACGGGCAATAAGTTCCGTTTGCTCCATGATGGGTGTACGGATCTCATGAAAATGGAATAGTTTTGCCGTTTTACGGATGATCTTTTCAACATATTGCCATTTTTCAACTTCTCCGGGCAAGATATCAACCATGCCGGTATGCGTGGTAAATGCGGGTTTTGCCATGAATGATTATGAATTTTTACTAAAAACTGTTTAAGCAGCTAAAGATAACAGTCCTGAAGCAAAAAACCTTAATAACATTTAGAAGGCTTTGTTTCCGGTTTGTGAATTAAACATTTAGGAAGATTTAAAATTAACTGATAAAAACTTATCAAAACTGAAGATATTTCCTGATTTGATGGTACCATTTTGCAACAAAACTGTTGATATCTTCAGAAGCTTTTGAACCCAGAATCAAAGAACCGTAACAAAAAGTGAATATTGCAGATCTGAAAAGGATATTGAGAATTGGATGACCGAGGTCAGGCAATGTAAAAATGATAAAAAAACTTATGCAACCGACTATGATTGCTTTCACAAAATTAAAATCAAGTGGTTGCATTTTTAATTTGACCCAAATATAAATGTATTTGATAATATTATTTAACAGCAAGGAGAGGGCTGTAGCCATGGCTGCACCACTTATTCCATAGATAGGTATAAATATATAATTGGTAATTATTGCCATGATACTTAGAAAAACGATACTGAGAATGTTAAACCGGTAATATTGGGAATATGTCAAAATTTCTGAATTGACACCGGCGGTCATATCAATAAGTTTACCAATCATAATCCATAAAACAACAAATTTTCCGGCACGATAAATTTGTCCATTTGGCATTAATTGAAACAAGGAATCCAGATTAATCCATATTATAATGGTTAGAAATAATCCTATGATGAGTTGATTTAAGGATAGCCGATTATAAATATATTTTATCAGTTTTAAATCTTTCTTTTGTGAAGCATCGGCAATAAGTGGATTTACAATTCTGCCGATAGCACGTCGCGGTACATTAATGACCAAACCTATAAAATAAACAGTCATATAAATACCTGCATCTTTGGCTCCCAGTAAAGCACCGATCATTAGAGTATCGATGTTTGCAATAAAAAGGGAGCCGCTGGTACCCAACAAACTGTAGAAACCGAATTCGACAATTTCTTTTCGTCGGGATGATAAATCTGCTCCTATCTTTGTATTAAAAAGTTTCTTAAGGTTGATCTGGAAAGATTTGTTCTTATGCAGATAAACAAAGAGAATGATGATTATCAACCCGTAATTGGCCACCCATAAATAGACAAAATTATTGAAATTCAACAACTGAAAAACAAATAAAACAAGTAAGAACGAAATCAATATTCTTAATAGAACTTCCTTAGTAAAGATGATGAATATTGTGCGTAGATTGCTCATGTATAACGCATCAAGAATACCCAGGAAAACTAAGAAAAATGTGAGTGGAATTAAGGTATAATAATATTTAATGATGAGAGGAGATTTGGCAATATAGAACTGAACAATCTGTTCCCGGAACAGAAAAATGAGGATACAAAATAAAAGGAAGCCTGTTAAAGCAATTAAAAATGAAATACGCAGAAATGAATATTTTTCTTCTTCTGAATGCTTGAAATAATGAAAATAGCGGTGAATAATTGTGGTACTACCCAATTGTGCCAATGGAGTAAACAGACCGGCGGCACTTTGCAGTATCCTTATGATACCGATCTGTTGGGGTAGAAAAGCATAAGGCAATAAAATCAGTACATTTACATAGCCGATTACTATTCCAAAATAAAATATTATGGA